>JAHDHO010000004.1:32250-42713 GCA_020631275.1 Polaribacter sp.
AAAATTAGGTTTTAACTATAATGTTTCAGAAGAAATCAAATCACACCGACAAATTGGTATTTCATTTAGAAGAAACAATACTTTTGGTTATGACAATGGTTACGATAGTGATATTTACGATTTAAACAGCACAGATTTTTACTGGCATTTTCCAAAACACTCAAATAGAAAACTAATTATTGCTGGTGTACCTACTTTAAAAAAGGATATGGAAATACCATTAAGCGTAGTTATTGGTTCTAACAATAGCTTTACGGTACAAATTGATGAAGTTGAAAATATTACTGGTAAAATTTACTTATTAGACAAACTTACAAATACATCTTATTTACTAAGTGATGCTGCAACAGAATTAAACATACCAGTTGGTACATATTCTGATAGATTCTTTATTACGTTCTCTAATCAAAATTCTTTATCTGTGGATAACGAAGATCTTTTAAGTGAGCAGTTAGATCTATTTATGGATAATGAAAACCATGAAATTGTTATTAGAAACAACGACCTATTAAACATAAAAAAGGTTGAAGTTTATAATTTATTAGGACAAAAAATTAAGACCTATTCTAATTTTGATAACATTATAGAAAATAGGCTTAAAATTAGTAAACTTCCAACTGCAATTTATACAGTAAACTTAATTACAGATAAAGGTAAACTTTCTAAAAAAGTACTAATAGAATAATTTTAAAATACAAAAACCGAAACTTAAAAGTTTCGGTTTTTTTTATCTTAAATTTTAAATCAAAAGAAAACTATGCTTTCTTAATATAAGAACCAGACGCTACATACGTTTGTTTATCTTCTTGATATTTACTTACTCCGAAACCAGGATGAATGCAATAACTACCAAATTCTCCTTTTTTATTTAAAGCTACATATCCAACTTGAAAGTTTTTATAATTCGGATTAGAAGCTACAATTCTATTTACACCTTCTTCGCATGCCTCTTGTGGCGTTCTACCTTGTCTCATCAATTCTACAATTAAAAAACTACCAACTGTTTTTAAGACTTCTTCTCCCATACCTGTTGCAGTTGCGCCACCAATGGTATTGTCTATAAATAAACCAGAACCAATTACTGCAGAATCACCTACTCTACCAGCCATTTTGTAAGCCAAACCACTTGTAGTACAACCACCAGAAATATCACCATTTTTATCAATTGCCAACATACCAATCGTATCATGATTTTCGATATTGATAATAGGTTTATATTCTGATTTTTCTTTCCATTTCTCCCATGCTTTTTTTCTTGAAGCCGTAAGTAAATTTTCTCTAACAAAACCTTTAGAAACCGCAAACTCTTCTGCTCCTTTACCTGCCAATAACACATGCGGCGTATCTTCCATAACTTTACGCGCCACAGAAATGGGATGCGCAATATTTTCCATACAAACTACGGCTCCGTAATTTCCATCTTTATTCATAATACAGGCATCTAAAGTTACATTTCCGTCTCTATCTGGTGTACCACCTTTTCCTACCGTTGTGTTGTTTACATCTGCCTCTTCTACCCTACAACCTTGTTCTATTGCATCAATTGCAGTACCGCCATTTTTTAAAACTTCCCAAGCAGCTTTTGTGGCATTGTGAAAACGCCAAGTTGCCACAACAACAGGTAAAACAACTTTCTCTTCTTTATTAGTAGTTACATCTTCTTTTATGGTTTCTTTACATGCTACTAAAGATGAAGAAACTGTTGCAATACCCAAACCCGTTACAGATGCCTTTTTTATAAAATTTCTACGTTTCATTAAAATAGATTCTAAAATTTCTACCAAATATAACAGAAATTAAAACTTAGTGTTGTTAGCTTTTTCTTATTTTGAGTAGAATAATAAAAAAAGCGCCCACGAAGTGAGCGCTTTTTTTAATTAATATAACATCAATTTAGTCCTTAAGGAACTTCTTATTTATAGTATTGTTATTGGTTTTTATTTGAATTATGTATAAGCCAGTGCTTAAATTATATACTTCTATACCATTATCTATTGTATTAACTTGTTTTACTAGTTGTCCGCTAATGTTGTAAATAGTAAGGCTTTCAACTTGATCTGTAGACTTAATAAATAATTTATCATTTACAGGATTAGGATATAATTTTACTGAATTTGTACTTAAAAAAACATCATTAACACTTAACGTAGAACTGTACTCATAAGCACCTAAATCAATAGTAGAATTAAATACTCTGTCATTACCAGCCACATCTAAATCACCAAATAAAGCTACATCATAATAAACATTATCTCCTTGATCAATAACATAATTTGAAGCTGATGTTGGCTTATATTCAGTATCTAAATTTAAATTATCTGTTGCCGGGTCTAAAGTGGTGACGTTGGTAGCAGAAAATGTGCCTTTAGTTCCGGCGTCTGATGATACATTTGCGATGGAATTTCTAATAAATACGTCGTAAGTAGAATTCATACCATCAGAAATGTCTCTAGTAGCTGCAGAACCATTAACAGTATTCTGCCAAAAGATAGAATTATTAACACTTAGGTTTACACTTCCATTACCTGATGCCGTAATAGAATTGCCATAAGTACCATTATAATCATTATTAACAAACGTACTATTATTAATTACAACATCTAAAGTACTTCCGTTATTCCAATCTTCTCTGTAAATATTTAATGCTGAAAGATTAATATCGTTATCTGCTACCAATACATTTGCCCAACGTGTAAAAATATAACCGTTTGTACTATCAGACTGTATGTAAACCAATCCCATATTTACAATGGTGTTATTTATAAATTTAGTATTTTCAATTAGTAATCCTTGATTAAATTTTCTAATTTTTAGTAAATATCCATTTGAATAATTACTTCTGAATACAGAGTTTTTAATTTTTAAGTTATTAGTATTTAAATTATTTGGTATAAATATGACACCGTTTTCTTCTACTCCGCCAGATTGTGATGTGTCGTAAATGTTTTCAAAAATAATCCCATCAAAGGTCACGTTACTTGTTCTTAATTCAAACAAACGTTCTGCATTATCTGTTTTGTTGGATGAGAAATCTCCATCAATATCATCGCCATTAATATCTCCCGTAAAAATAGTTGCATTTGTGGTATGAATAGCTGTTAAGTCTCTATCTGCAAGGGTCATTTCTGTTCCTGCAAAACCACCAATAATATCTACTTCGTTTGTACTAATAGCTATTGGTGAATTTTTATCCGCTAGAGTATATGTTCCTTTTGCTACCCAAACAGCATCATTTAAATTGGTAAGTGCTAAAGCATCTGTTACATTTGTAAAAGCATTTATCCATGAGCTACCATCGTTGGCTCCTGTAGCATTTACATCTACATAATAAATTGCTGGTATACAATTTTCACTATAACTTGTTTGACTATCTTTAGTCCAACCTACTTTGTACTGACCGCTGTTTGCTGGTGGTGAAAAGCCTGCATCAACTTGAATACATGTTAAACTTGCATTACTATACGCTTTCATGTATCTGAAGTTGCTATTATTTCCGTTAGATATTAACAAGGTTTCCAATGCACTATTTTCATGACAAAACAATTCATCAATATTTGTATTTAAACGGATGTCTAAACTTTTTAAGTTATTGAAACCAACATGCAAACGTTTTAAAGATAAATTGTTACTAACATCTATAGTGATTAAGCTATTATTAGGTGCATCTAAACGCGTTAAATTGGTAAAAGCTTCAATACCTGTAAGGTCTGAAATACCAATACCGTCCATAATTAACTCGGTTGTTGCTTGTGCCTCTGCCATTGTTATTTTAGCATCTCCATTTAAATTGATATTGTTATCGCTTACTAAAAAGTTTTTAAAATTATCATCAGGAATGTTTACTTCTTGATTAAGCGCAACACAATCGACACCATAAATTACTGAGTTCCCTTTAGTCCAACCTTGACTGTAAATTCCTTCATCTGCAGGCGGTGTAAAACCAGCATCTATTTGAATACATGATAAACTATTTCCATAGGCTTTCATATAGCTAAAGTTACTATTATTACCATTAGCTATATTTAATTGATATAAAACACCATTGTTATGGCATTGAATATCGGTAATTAATGTATTTGCACTAATATCTAAGGTTTCTATTTGATTATTAGAACAGTGTAAACGTGTTAATGCGGTGTTATTACTTACATCTAAAGCTTTTAAATTGTTACTATAACAATCTAATCTAGTAATATTTACAAAAGCTTCTATACCTGTTAAATCTGTGATTGATAAGTCATTTATTAATAATTCACCCGAAAATGCTTGAGCTTCTGCTACAGAAATTTCAGAATCTGAATTTGTATTTATTGCTACATCTGCTAATAAATAGTTTTTAAAATTAGCGTCTGGTATGTTTACGTTTTGAGCATAAGCCGAAAACATTCCAAAACATAAGCAGGCTGTAAATAAGAGTAATGTTTTTTTCATTGTAGTTAAGATTTTGTTATGATTAATCAACTACAAAACAACGATATGATTTAGGGTTTTTAATTGGCTTTTTTCTGAATGATTGGAATTTCTTTCTGAAACAATTACAAAAACGTTTCCTTAATAACTTCTAGAAACTGATCGCGTTTAGATTTTGAAATAGGAATGCGTTTTCTATTTGTCATCAACAAATAATCGCCATCGTCTTTAACCAGTTCGTCTACATATTTTAAGTTGATTAAATACGAACGATGACATTTAAAAAACATCGCATTACGTTCTAATTGCTTTACAAAATGCTTTAGCGGTTTGCAAATAATTTTTTGTTTGCCATCTATAAGCTGTACGTTGGTGTACATGCCATCGGCTTCAAAATAAACAATGTCATTATGAGACGCAAACATGATGCCTTTAGGTATTTCTAATGCAATCTTGTCTATAGATAATTGCTTCAACGAGTTGCGTAAATTGTTTAATTGGTCGTTTAAATTGTGAGCTTTTATAGCTTCTTCTGCTTTTGTAACCGCTTCTTTTAGCTCAAAAGTATCAACTGGTTTTAAGAGATAAGCTACTGCCGATAATTTGAAAGCTTCAATTGCGTATTGATTGTATGCTGTAACGAAAATAATTTTAAAATCAATTTGATTTGGGAAGTATTCTAAAATATCTAATCCTGATTGATTTGGCATTTCAATATCTAAAAAAACAACATTTGGTTTACTAGTTTTAATTAATTCTACACCAGATACTAGATCATGCGTCACTTCAATACTTGTAATACTTGGGCAATGTTCGTTTAATAAGTTTGATAGTAAGTGTCTAGCGCGTTTTTCGTCATCTATAATTATTGCTTTCATATTTTAATGTATTGGCATCGTAATAACCACTTTTGTACCTGCAGCTGCGTCGTTTTCGTCATACAAATCATTGGTAGTTATGGCTATGTCACGTTTTAATTTATTTTTATAAAGGTGCACACGTTCTTCATTGGCTTTGGTAGCAAAGGGTTTGTGTTGTTGGTTTGGTCTCTTTAATATTTCAGATTGTACTCGACCAATTCCATTATCTTCAACAGTAATTTGCAATTTATTATGCTGAATTATTTTCGCTTTAATATACAATTTTCGGTCGTTTGATTTATGTAACAATCCGTGTTTTAAAGCATTTTCAACATAGGGCTGAATGAATAAAGACGGTACGTTAATCTGTTTTGTTTTTAACTGATTATCAATAGTAATCTTGTATTCTAGTTCATCTTCAAAACGGATTTTTTCTAGCTCTAAGTATAGTTGTAATGCGTTAAACTCTGCTTCTAAAGTGATTTCGTTTTGCTGACTGTAATCTAAGTACATGCGGATTAATCGACTAAACTTAACTAAATACGAGCTCGCCAATTCCTTTTCATTCGAATTGATATAATCTTGAATAGAATTTAAAGCATTAAAAATAAAGTGCGGATTCATTTGAGATCGCAGATTCTCCAATTTTAAATTCGTTATTTTTTTATCGATTAAAATTTTATCAATTTGAGCAATACGTTGTCTTTCTTTTTGTTGTAGTCGCCATGTAAAATATAACCAGATAAAACCTATTATTATTACTATTACTAAACCATAAAACCAATACATTTCCCAAAATGGTTTACCTATAATAAACGTTATAGGTGTTGCAAAAACAGCTTTTTTTGCACTTACATTCTGAGCTTTTAACTCAAAAGTATACGTGCCACTAGGCAAACTATTAAAAGTAACAAAATGTGTGTTTAAAGATATGTTTTGCCAACTTGTATCTAGTTCTTTAACTCGATATTGGTAGTTTACTTGTTGATTAGATTGAAATCCGTTTGAATTGAACGAAATATCAATTTTATTTAAATTGTACGGTAGTTTATATTTTGTTGCAACTAATGTATCGCGGTCGTTAATTTTAACAGCTTCTAACCTAACCTTGGCTATTTTAAATGCTTTGAATAACTTAACAGATTTTGGTAGCACATAAAATGCTTTAGGTAAGCTTACAATGATTTGATTTTGAAGTATTAAAAAATCATTAACAGCTGTATTAAAAACATCATGTCCACTTAACGATTTAAGCTGATTTATTTTTGTATTGTATTGAAACAACCCAGCATCGGTTGAAATCCATAACACTAAACCATCGGTATAAATAGCGTTAATTTGATGATTTTTAGGAAACTTTATTCCTGATGATTTTAGCGTATTGTTTTCGTATTTTAATAATCCGTTGTGTTGCGTTGCAATCCAAACTGTTCCGTTGGTTTTAGCTAGTGTATTAACCAGTAAACTTTTAGAATTGAACGTGATTTCTTCTGCATTAAATGTTTGCGTATTGTATTTGTACAGTCCTTCGATGTACGACACAAATAGGTGATTATTAGAAACCACTGAAGCTTTTACACGACTTTCTTTTAGAATTCGTTTTTCAGGATGATTAAACGGGTTTTTATAAACAATACCTTGACGATAATTACCATAAAACATAGTATTATCATCAATTTTAGAAAATGCTTTTGCAACTGAAAACTGGTTATTTGCATCTAAAATTTCATCATTTTTTAGATTAACTACAAAAGATTCTGAAGCATTAATGCTTACTATTAGTTTTTCGCTTTGTGAATCAAAAAAAAGTTTTCCGATGATTTTTTTTCCTGGTAATTGCAGTGTTTTTATTAACTGATTTTGATTGTAAAACAGTAATTTACCATCATTGGTTCCTAAAATAAATTGATTGTTTTGTAACGCTACAGAAGTTGTTATTTTAGAGTCGATACTTGATAATTCAACATGACGAATATTTAAGTTTGGCGACACAAACACACCATTATCTAAAGTTGTAAACCAATAGTTGTTATTAAAGTCTACTTGAACATCGGTAATAGATTCTGTTTTAAAAAGTTGTTCTTTAAAAGTATACACTTTATTTTCAAAACTATAAATAAACACACCAGAACTTGTTAAAAACCAATAGTTGTTTTCGATATTTACTACATTATAAATGGTTTCATTTTTTAATCTTGTAGGCGTTAATACCTTTTTTGACGTATTATTTATTTTATCTATTCTATAAATGACATTTTCATTAGAACTTTTATGTGTAAAAAAAATAGTGTTTTCAAAAGCAAAAATTCTTGGTGATTGTATACGATTACTACTTGTAATTTCTAATATTTTTATTTTTGTATTATTATCAAATTTGTATAATCGATTACGCACTAAATCACCTTCAAAATTGATTATAAACGTATAGTTGCTTCTTTTATCTTTAGCATTAGTAATACACATACCTTTAAATAGTTTGGTAACTTGCTTTGTTTTTTTATCAATATCAAAAATGCCAATAACAGTAAATAAACGTATACTATTTTCTAATATTTCAAAATTTGCTAATTGTCCTTTTACTAATTTACTAGCGTCATAAAATAACTTTAAACTATTGTTTTCAACATAAAAGAGCTGTCCGTAAATATTGTTACACCAAAGTCGGTTTTTACTATCAAACTTTAACTGAAAAAGAGAATTTCCTCTTTGTTGAGGACTACTAAAGTGTTTGTAGTTTTTTCCGTTGTAACGGAATAAACCTTTATTTGCAGCAAGCCATATGTATTTTTGGTTATCTTCTGCAATATCATAAAACTCAACATCTGGAAGATTTGAGATTTTAGACATGTTAACAGAAACTGGATTTTGAGCCGTCAAAAAAGAGACCCAACAAAACATAAATATGTATTTAAAATAATACCGCATAACTATCTATTGACAAACTTACTATTTATGCAATTAATTATGAGTGAATTTTTCTGAAAGTGAGTGTTTTTTTTCTAAACATGTAAAAACGTACACAATAACCTAAGACGTTTTTCTACTATCTCTTTGATTCTGAAAAATTTCAGAAATACTTACTAACTTATAAAACACAAAAATGGTGGATAACGAGTTAATTCTTGACTAATAGCTTTTAATACGTTAATAATTGACATCATAAAGTAAAAAATTATTAATTTAAAAAGCACAACTCACAACCACATATACAAGAAATAGCAGTTTAATCGCTTGATCAAAAAAACTTATTAAATTAAGAGACAGTTATAATCCGAAAAGAGCGTGTATAAAATTAGCTTATTTCTATAACACAAAAACACTAGCGAAATCTCTTAAAGAAATTTAGATTTTAAAAACCCAGAACCGTAACCATAAAATTGGGTAAAAGAAGTTACAATACTTAAAAATGCAACTTTAATACTTTTGCTTTGAAACAAAGAATCTAAAAATAGTATACCTAAATAAAGGCTGTAAAAGTATAATAGTTGTGGGTAACCAAAAAATATAGCAATAATACTTACATCTAAACCTATTATAAAAACACTAGGAAACCAATAGGTAATTTTAGCAGTTTTTGGATACTTTTTATTTAAAATAGGTCTTGCTGTACCAAAACCAAAGGTTTGGTTAAAAAATTGACTAATAGTGCTTCTACGTTTATGATATACAAAGGCATTTTCTATTAGTTGAGTTTCAAAACCATTATCCCACAGTCTAAAAGTTAAATCGATGTCTTCGCCATTTTTCATTTTAGAAAAACCTTGTGTTATTTCAAAGGCTTTTTTAGACAAACCAAGATTAAAACTTCTGGGCTGAAATTTACCTACACTTTTTTTCTTTCCTCTAATTCCGCCAGTTGTTAAAACAGACGTCATCGAATAATTAATGGCTTTTTGTACATCTGTAAAACTTTCATGCGCTGCATCGGGTCCGCCAAATGCGTCTGTAAAATTACTTTCTAAGACTTTTTTTACAGCTGTTAAATAACTTTTAGGTACAATTACATCAGAATCTAGAATTATAAAATAGTTTCCGGTTGCTTTTTGCATTCCGAAATTTCTACTTGCTCCTGCACCACTATTTTCTTTAAAATGATATTTTAAATCTAACTGATTGGTATATTTTTCTACAATTTGTTCGCTTTTTTCTGTTGAACCATCTTCGATAATTAAAATTTCGAAATTGTTAGAAAAATCTTGTTTGGTGAGACTTTCTAATAATTCGTCTATTTCTTTAGGACGATTGTAAACGGGAACTATGATAGAAAAGTTAAGGTTCAAAATGTGTTTGAAATATGTGTTTTGTAAATGTAGAAAAATTAAAAAAGCTGAAAGTTCTTATTTCTAAAAATTTTCAGCTTTTAAATATGCTTATTGTTTTTATATTTCTAATTGCTAGCAAAAAATTCTAGCCCTGATTGAGCGGTATGTTTGAGCTCTTTTGAGGCACGAAAAAAGCGAGTAGCGAAAGCAGGAAATAGCTTCTAAAAAAATTACTCGAATTTACTCATTACCGCATCGCTTACGCCCATGTTAGAGAAACCACCGTCGTGAAACAGGTTTTGTAAAGTTACTTTTTTGGTTAAGTCTGAAAACAGAGAAATTGTATAATCTGCACATTCTAGCGCAGTTGCATTACCTAACGGAGACATTTCGTCTGCGTATTTTATAAAACCATCAAAACCTTTTACTCCGCTACCAGCAGTTGTTGGCGTTGGCGATTGCGAAATTGTGTTTACTCTAACTTTGTGATCTCTACCAAAGAAATACCCAAAACTACGAGCAATAGACTCTAAATAGGCTTTATTGTCTGCCATATCGTTGTAATCTGGAAACACTCTTTGTGCAGCCATGTAGGTTAAGGCAACTATACTACCCCATTGGTTCATGGCGTTTTTATTGTACAAAACGTTCATTGTTTTATGAAAAGAAACTGCAGAAACATCCCACCCTTTTGTAGTGAAATCGTACTTTGGATCTGTGTAATGCTTGCCTTTTCTAACGTTTACAGACATACCAATTGAGTGTAAAACGAAATCTATTTTTCCGCCTAAAATCTCCATAGATTTTTCTACAAGATTTTCTAAATCGTCCATAGAAGTAGCATCTGCCGGTATAATTTGCGAACCCGTTTTTTCAGCTAAAGCGTCTAATTCTCCCATTCGCATTGCAATTGGTGCGTTTGTTAAGACAA
>JAHDHO010000162.1 GCA_020631275.1 Polaribacter sp.
TGTTTGTATACGTGTATAATAATTGATTTGGCTTAAAAAAAGTTGGTGTTAAATTGCTAATTGTTTCTTTCCAATTGTTATTTTTTAAAATAGTAACATTAATTTCTTGATTAGGATTGTTAACTCTCAATCCATTATAATTTACTGAAAATTGAACAGTTTGCTGTGTGTTTAACGTCTTTGTATTTCTGCTTCTAACAACAGAAACTGGTACAACTGCTTTGTCTTCGTACAATACAAATCTTCTAGAAAATACAACTTCATCATAGGTGTTTAAAACTGATATTAAGTAATTGCCACTTTTTGTTATTGTTGTATTTGCGTTGGGTATTTGCACTTTATAATGCGTGTAATTCTGTAAAGTATTAAAGGAATTAGTTACGTCTATAATTGTATTTTGGTCAAATCCGTTAATAAATTGGCTAGAAAGTAGTCGGCTTTTTTTCCAATCATGTGTTTTACGTTCTATTTTATATTGATATTCTTTGCTGTCTGCGTCTAAATCATCAAAAGAAAGTTCTAGAGTAGTGCCCAGAGGTACAATTGCAACAAAATTATTTTCTTGCAACGGTCTTAATTGCACAGTTTTAATGTTTTGCGCATAGAAACACGTATAAAAAAATAAAAATATAAAGGTTAATTTCTTAAGAACTAGGTTTGCCATAGGTTTTCAAAAATACTATTTTTTTTGTATTAAAATTAAGTGCAAAGACTATACCTTTTTTATTAAAATTGCAAAATTAATAAGAATAATTACCCAAATAATCATTTTAATTGTGATGTTTCTATTTTTAAGAAAAAAACTACAACGTTTTCAGAAATAAAATTATTTAGAATAAATATAAATAAGAATATTTAGCCAAGATTAAGCCGTTTTTATGTGAATCTTCATCGTCAAAATCTTTATTTTTGCTTGATTTTTTTAGATAACTAAACATTCCAATTTACTATGTCAAAAGACATTCGTATTAAAAAAGGCTTAGATATTAAGCTTGTTGGCGTTGCAGAAAAAAATACTACTAAGGTTTCTCAAAGTAGTGTTTATGCAGTTAAGCCAGAAGATTTTCACGGAATAATACCAAAACTTACTGCCAAAGAAGGTACGGAGGTAAAAGCAGGAGAATCACTTTTTTATTCAAAAAGTGACGAACGCATTTTATTTCCTAGTCCGGTTTCTGGTAAAGTAGTAGAGGTTGTTCGTGGAGCAAGAAGAAAAGTTTTAGCAGTTAAGATTGCTGCAGATGCTACACAAGTATATAAAGAATTTGGTGCTAAAGACGCAGGCAATATGTCTGCAGATGAAGTAAAAGATTATTTATTTGCCTCTGGTTGTTGGCCATTTGTAAAACAACGTCCTTATGATATTGTTGCAAATCCTAACCAAGCACCAAAAGCCATATTTGTTTCTGCTTATGCAAGTGCGCCTTTAGCAGCAGATTTAGATTATACTCTTGCTGGTAAAGAAGCAGAATTACAAGCAGCTATTACTGCAGTTTCAAAATTAACAGCTGGTAAAGTTCATGTATCTGTTGGTGCTAATTCAGTTTCTCCTTTATCAAAATTAACAGGTGTAGAGTTGCATAAGGTTTCAGGGCCTCATCCATCTGGTAATGTAGGTACTCAAATTGCAAAAATAGATCCTATTAACAAAGGTGAAGTTGTTTGGGTTATTACGCCTCAAGATTTAGTGATTATTGGTGAGTTATTCTTAACAGGAAAGTTAAACTTAGCAAGAACAGTTGCTTTAACAGGTTCTAAATTTAGTAAACCTCAATATGTAACAGCAATCGCTGGTGCATCTATAGAAGATTTAGTAGCTAACAATATAGAAAACGATAATACTAGGATTATTTCTGGAAACGTACTTACGGGGAAAGAAGTAAAATTAGATGAGTTTTTAGGATATTATGACAATCAAGTTACTGCAATTCCAGAAGGAGATGATTATGAGTTTTTTGGATGGAATAAGCCAATTTTCAACAAAATATCTACTTCTAGAGCATTAACTTTTTCTTGGTTAAACCCTAAGAAAAAATACGATCTTAACACCAATACTAACGGTGAGCACAGAGCCTTTGTAGTTACAGGTTCTTATGAGCAAGTTTTTCCTTTAGATATTTATCCAATGCAATTATTAAAAGCATTTATGTATAAAGATTTAGATGAAATGGAAGCTTTAGGAGGTTACGAAGTAGCGCCAGAAGATTTTGCACTAACAGAATTTATTTGTGTATCTAAACAGCCGCATCAGAAGATAATTCGTGAAGGATTAGATTTAATGAGAGAAGAATTAGGATAAGGTTATGAGCTTAAAACAAAACTTACATAATTTAAAAGAAAAATATAAAGGAACAAAAATGGCTCCTGCGTTTAACGCAATCCATACCTTTTTATATTTACCAAATGAGGTTACTCACGGAGGAACTCATATTAAAGCAGCAGATGATTTAAAGCGTACAATGAATATTGTAATTATGTCTTTAATACCATGTTTGCTTTTCGGAATGTTCAATGCAGGTTATCAGCATTATGCAGCAATAGAAAGAGCTCAAGGTATTACATCAGAATTTACTGTGTTAGGTTCTTTTTTAACTTGGGATAATCTATGGATAGGTATTATTAAAGTATTACCATTAGTAATCGTTTCTTACGGAGTTGGTCTATTAGTAGAATTTATTTTTGCTGTAATTAAAGGTCATGAAGTAGAAGAAGGATACTTAGTAACTGGTATGTTGGTGCCATTAATTGTGCCAATTGACACGCCTTTATGGATGTTAGCAGTTGCTGTTGTCTTTGGTGTAGTAATTGGTAAAGAAGTTTTTGGAGGTACAGGTATGAATATCTTAAATCCAGCTTTAACTATTAGAGCATTCTTATTCTTTGCATATCCTACTTGGATGTCTGGAGATAAAGTTTGGGTTCATGATGCAGTTAATAGAGTAGGTACTGCAGATGCAATTTCTGGAGAAACTATTTTAGGTAGTTACGCACAAAATCAAGAAGTAATTTACTCTACTTGGGACAAGTTTGCAGGGTTTATTCCTGGTTCTGTAGGAGAAACATCAACATTATTAATCCTTTTAGGAGCAGCTTTTTTAATTTTTACTAAAATAGGAAGCTGGAGAATTATAGTTTCTACTTTTATAGGAGCAGCAGTAATGGGATTAATTTTTAATCAAATCGTTGCAGCAGAAATTATTACAGATTCTAGTAAATTCTACGGATTAATGAATACTGTTTGGTGGGAACACTTAATGATTGGTGGTTTAGCATTTGGAGCTGTATTTATGGCAACAGATCCTGTAACTGCATCACAAACAAATAAAGGTAAATGGATTTATGGTTTCTTAATTGGTTTTATTTCAATTATGATTCGTGTATTTAACCCAGCTTACCCAGAAGGAGTATTCTTAGCAATCTTATTAATGAATGTATTTGCTCCAACAATAGACCATTATGTGGTTCAAGGAAATGTAAAAAGAAGATTAAAACGTACTAAAGTTAAAACTGCCTAATTATGAGTAAGAGAACAGATAGTAATGGTTATACAATGGTTTTTGCCGTAGTAATGGTATTAATTGTTGGTTCTTTGTTAGCCTTTTTAGCATCGTCTTTAAAGCCTACAATCAAAGAAAACGAAAGAATAGAAAAGCAACAAAATATTTTGTATGCTATGGGTGTTAACGAAAATGATGAATCTAGTGCAAACTTTGTATCTACATCGATCGCAGGAGAAGAGTTTTCTAAATACATTAAGAAACAAATCGTAATCGAAGGAGACAAGGTTTCTGAAAGTGATGATGCCTATTTAATTGATGTTAAAAAGCAACAAGCAAACGCTAAGGCAGGTAAAGTAAGAAAGTTACCTTTGTTTGTTGGAGAAAAAGATGGTAAAACATACTACGTGGCTCCTATTAGAGGAAAAGGTTTATGGGATGCTATTTGGGGTTATGTTTCTATGGATGAAAACATGATAGTTCAAGGTGCTTATTTTGATCATAAAGGAGAAACACCTGGTTTAGGAGCAAATATCAAACAGCGTTATTTTATGGACGACTTTATTGGCGAGCATTTAATGACAGAGTCTGGAGCTTTTAAAGGTATTACTGTTGCCAAAGGAAACAACGATCCAAAAAACGAAGACAAAACAGATTATGAAGTAGATGCAATTGCTGGTGCAACAATTACTGGTGATGGTATTTCTGCTATGATAAAGAAAGATTTAGCACTTTATGTGCCTTATTTCAAAAACTTAAAAAAATAATTTATGGGACTTTTATCAAAAAAAGACGCAGTATTACTTACAGACCCATTAGCAGATAATAACCCAATTACTATACAAGTATTAGGTATTTGTTCTGCATTAGCAATTACAGCAGAGTTAAAAGCATCTATTGTAATGGCAATTTCTGTAATGTTTGTATTAGGTTTAGGAAACGTAGTGATCTCTTTAATGAGAAACATTATACCATCAAAAATTAGAATTATTGTTCAATTAATTGTAGTTGCAACCCTTGTAATTATAGTAGATTTAGTTTTAAAAGCTTTTGCTTACGAACTAAGTAAAACATTATCTGTATTTGTTGGATTGATTATTACAAACTGTATTATTATGGGACGTTTTGAAGCTTTCGCTTTAGGTAATGGCCCATGGAGGTCTTTCTTAGACGGTATTGGAAATGCAGTTGGTTACGGTGTAATATTAATAATTGTTGGTTTCTTTAGAGAATTATTAGGTTCTGGTACTTTATTAGGATTTAAAGTTTTAGGAGATCCAATAGAGAAAACAGGATTGTATGCAATTGGTTATGAAAATAATGGTTTTATGCTATTATCACCAATGGCATTAATTGTTGTAGGTATTATTATCTGGATACAGCGTTCTAAAAATAAATCATTAATAGAAGAAAACTAGGCGCTAAGCGTTTAAATAATATAGAATATGGAACATATAGAATTATTTTTCAAATCGATATTTATAGACAACATGGTATTTGCAACATTCTTGGGGATGTGTTCTTACCTTGCTGTATCTAAAAAAGTAGCCACAGCAGTTGGTCTTGGTGCTGCAGTAATTTTTGTACTTGCAGTAACTGTACCTTTAAACTGGTTACTAGATCAATATATTTTAAAAGAAGGAGCATTGGTATGGTTAGGTCCAGAATATGCAGCTTACGACTTAAGTTTCTTATCTTTTATTATGTTTATTGCAACAATTGCAACAATGGTACAATTGGTAGAAATTATTGTTGAAAAATTTTCACCATCATTATACAACTCATTAGGTATTTTCTTACCATTAATTGCTGTAAACTGTGCAATCTTAGGAGGAAGTTTATTTATGCAATCTAGAGAGATTCCTACGTTAGGTTTAGCGTTAACTTATGGTGTAGGTTCAGGAATTGGTTGGTTTTTAGCAATTTTAGCTATTGCTGCAATTCGTGAAAAAATTAGATACTCTAGTGTACCACCTGCTTTAAGAGGATTAGGAATTACATTTATAATTACTGGTTTAATGGCAATTGGATTTATGAGTTTCGGAGGAATGTTAACTGGTGGTGATGAGAAGAAAGAAGGAGAGCCAGTAGAAGAGGCTAAAGTGCAAAAAGAAGAGAAAATTAAAGAGGCTAAAGAAATTGTAGCTGAAAATACAAATATAAACCAATAGTAGCATGATATTAGCAGCAGGTACAACAGGAACCAT
>JAHDHO010000163.1 GCA_020631275.1 Polaribacter sp.
CAATACAAACACCTACAATTAAACCATATTTAAATAATTTATTACTTAATTCAAGTAAACTTTTATAATCTTTTGCTCCTAATAATTTACCAGATAAAATATTACCTGCACTAGAATAACCATCTATCATAAACGCGCCCAACAACCAAATATTTAAACTAATTGTATAAGCGGCAATATATTCTTTACCGTAACCTGTTGCGTAAGATGTAGCAAAATATAAGGCTACATTTAATGCAATCGTTCTAATAAAAAGGTTACCAATCATACCCAACAATCTAGGTACTTCTGCATGAAAAGGCAATCTAACTTTTAAAGAAATAGGCGTTTTTTTAATTAATAAATACAAAGAGATTATAGCCATAGAAACTTGAGCAATTACACTCGCATAGGCAGCACCTTCTATGTGCATTGCAGGCACATAACCCTCTATACCATAAACCAATATTAAATCTAAAATAATATTTATTGATGCGCCCATTATAGCAATAATCATTGGGTAAAAAGTATTTTGCAAGCCTCTAAAAGTACCAAATATGGCAAATACAAATAATGCAAACGGAAAACCAAATATTCTAATATTAAAATAGGTTATACAAAATTCTAAAATTTCTCCTGTAGCATTATAAAATTGAAAAATTTGTTTAGAAAACGGATATGATATTGCTAATACAATTAAGCTACCAAATACAATTATTGCAATTGCTTGTGCAGGTAATTCTTTTATATCTTTAATCTTATTTGCACCAACATATTGAGAAATTATAGATGATATTGCACTTCGAATTTGACCAAAAACCCAAACCAACATCGAAATAAATGCACCAACAATACCAACAGCAGCAAGACTTTCTGTAGCATTTGTATCAATATTACCAATTATTGCTGTATCTGTAATAGATAAAACAGGTTCTGCAATACCAGCAATTAATGCAGGAATTGCTAATTTATTTATATTTTTAAAGCTAATATTTACATTCAAAAGATAGATGTTTTTGCAAATGTACATTACTAAAAAATGAAATCGAAAACGATTCTATTAAAATTAACTAACTTTGTAACAATATAAAACAAACCATTATGAAACACATTTTAGTACCCATTGGATCTACAGAAAACGCACAAAACACATTACAGTATGCCATCGATTTTGCTTCAGAAATCAATGCTAAAGTATTTGTTTTTAGAGCATACAGTGTGCAATCTAAAGCAGGAACAATGAAAAATGTAGATGCAATTATAGAGAAAGAGACTAATTTGTATTTAAGAACAATGGTTAATATTTGTGATGTTAAAAACGTTGAAATTAAATTAATTTCTGCTAAAGGTAGTGTTGTAGATAGTGTTGAAGCTATAGACCAAGAATTAGGAATTGACTTAGTAATTGTTGGTACTAAAAGTAACTCTATAAAAGAAGGGTTGTTTTTAGGTAGAACTGCTGGTAGTTTGGTTAAGAAATCTAATTTAGCAATTTTAGCTGTGCCAGAAAACTACAAATACAAAACAGTTTCTAATATTTTAATGGCCTTTAAATCTGGTGTAGTAAAAAGTAAAACGGCATTAAAACCTTTAAAATTTATTGTAGAGAAATATAAAGCTCAAGTAAATTTACTCCTAGTTAAAACACCTAGTTACAAAGAAGAACATTTAGTTCTTCATAAAGATTTAGAAAGGTTACAAGACACATTAACAGTTACAGAAAATGCTACTACTTTTCAAGGTGTTTTAGAAAATATTAAAACACACAACCCAGATATGCTATGTGTTTTTAGAAGAAAAAGAGGTTTCTTTAAAAAATTATGGGAAAAGAATACAATTCTTAAAGAAGAATTTTATTCTAACGTACCACTATTAGTTTTAATAGGTAAATAAATTAATATCTTAAATCTGCAGGCTCTAAAAAATCTATTTTAGAGCTGTAGATTTCTTTAATATATATTTTAATCTCTTCAATAAATTCGTCTAATTTTTCTTCAGTAATTTTAGTTTCTGCCTTTCTTCTAGGCAATGCAAAATCTATTGGTAAAAAACCACTATTAAGATTTTTAAAAGAATAAATACCAGCTTCTAAAGGTTTTGAAAAATCGTAATTTTTGTTTTTAGTAAATAAATACGTGTAAAGTAAAACTTGTATCGCTTTTAGATGCTTCTCATCTCTTAAGTTTTCAAATTCTGGCACTTTTAGGTTACTACCTGTAACCATACCTGTTTTATAATCTATAATTCTCAAAACTCCATTTAACTCATCTACTCTATCTACTTGTCCGTGTAGTTTAACCTTAAAATCTAACCCTTCTATTTCTATTTCTGCAGCTAAATTTTCTTCTGTTGCAACTATTTTAAGTTGATTATTTTTATCTTCTAACAACTCTTTTTCTTTGTTTAGAAAATTAGTTACAAATCGATTCGCAACCTCAAAAATTAATCTGTTTTTACCTTTTGTTAAATCTCCGTTTTTAAATTGTAGTTCAAAATGTTTTGTTACCAAATCTTTTGCATCTTTTTGCATTTGTTTGATATTAGCCAGAGATAAAAACTTACTTACAAACGGCGTATACAATTCATCTAAAGTTTCATGCACAACAGTACCTAATGTATTAAAAGCTACAGTTTCTTCAACATCATCAAACTCTTTAATTTTTAAAACCTTTTGCTTGTAAAAAGAAATTGGGTTGTACAAATAGTTGGTTAATGCAGATGGCGATATACCTTTTTTTGCTAATTCTTTTAATCGAGCGAAAGTAGCTTCGTTTTTATGTACTTCTTTTAATTGCTGCTTATTAGAAATTACTTTTGGTGAAATATTTTTATAAATCACATCGTCTCGCATCATTTCTAACTGCGTAACAAACCTACTTTTTTCTCCACTTCCAAAGGCATCGTGCTCTGTGTTGTAAAGAATATAAACATTCTTTGCTCTTTGCATCAATCTAAAAAAGTGATACGAAAAAATGGCGTCTTTTTCTCGATATGTTGGCAATCCGAAGTTGACTTTCACATCAAAAGGAATAAATGTGTTTTGTTGAGAACTTGCTGGTAAAACACCTTCGTTTGTAGAAGTTAAAATGATGTTTTCGAAATCTAAAACACGTGTTTCTAACATTCCCATTAACTGCAAACCTCTTAATGCTTCACCTTGAAAAGAAAGTGTTTCTGATGTTATTAACTGCCTAAAAAACAAGATCAATGTTTTTAAATCTGTAAAATAATTATAGGTGTTTTGTAATGTTTTTAACTGTGTAAAAGCCGTATAAAATCTAAATAAATATTCTTTTTCTAAATCTGTTACATCTTCTTTTAAAAGATCTATTAATTTTAAAATTCTATCTAAAAAATTAGCAACCGTTGTAAAACTACTAAACAGAGATAAGACTACTTTTTGTATATTATCTTCAGATTTTTTTAAGAGTTCAACCAAACTATCTATATCAATAAAAATAAGATTTTCTTTACCAATTTCTTCAGTAAAATCATCGACTAAAGAAGCATTATTTTGTGATAATAACTTATAAATTGATTGATGTTTTAAAAACCGAACTACATCTTTGTGGTAAAATTGATTCTCTGCAGTTTTTTGCAGTTTTTCTTGAGAAATAAACAATTGAAAAATTGAAAACAACAAGCTAGTTGTTGGTATATCTTTTAAAGGATATCCCATTGTTATATTGATAGCATTGATGTTTTTAGGCAAAGAATTTAACGTAATTGGCAACAATGTTTCGTCTGCCAAAATAAGTGCCGTATTTTTAAAATCAGAAAAATTTTCTAGAATTTCTCCTGCATATTTAATTTGTGTTGTATTTTTTGATGCACCAATTACTTGTATGTTTTTTGGTTGCGATAATTTATTACTAAGAGTTTTTAATGTATTTTTCTCATAAAACTTCCATTCCTTTTTATACTTTCTTATAAAGTTTCCTGCTTGATGATTCGAGTTAAAAAGTTGCTCATCTAAATCCCAATAAATATCAGAATTACTGGTTTCTAGCACTTTTTGAAACAAGAATTCTTCTGCTTTATTTAATGCGTTAAATCCTATAAAAAAGTATTTTTTTTGCTGATTCGTCTCTAAATAAGCATCGATATTATTACAGGCTTCTCGGTACATTAAACCTTGGTAACCAATCTTTTTTTCTAATAAGAATTGATATAAAGGATTGTAAAAGTTATTCAACTTTTCTAAAAAAGCATAATGATCTTTAATAAATTCTGTTTCTTTAAAGGTACCAGTAACAGACCATTTTTTTAATCGTTGAATATCTCTTATGTACACAAAAATTTCTCTTGTGTTTACCAAATGTTGATCTATCTCATTAAAATCTTGTAAAACCGTAAATGCCCAAGAAGAGAATGTATCAAAAGAATCTGGTTTTTCTTCTAAACTCTTATAAATTGTATAAAAATGAAATAGCAACTGTATGCTATCTGCTTTTTCTATACCAGAAACTTGCTGAATAAATTGCTCTATATTTAATGTTTCTGGTAAAAAACCTACAGATATTTTATCTTTTAAAGTTTGTTTTAAAAATACTTTTGCTCTTTGTGATGGTAATATAAACACCACATCTTCAAAAGATTTTGTAGTTTTTAGAATTGCGTCTAAAGTTTCAGAAATAAAAGATTGCATAGCTTTTTTTGAGATTCAATTGGTTTTCTAAATTACAAAAACTTACTTTTATAGCTAGTACAACTTTCTAATTAATTTCTATGAAAAATGAATTAAAAGTAGCGGGAATTCAAGCTGATTTAGCTTGGGAAAATCCGAAAGAAAATATTACTTTTTTTGAAGAAAAAATAAATACTTTAAATAAAGATATAGACTTAATTGTTTTGCCAGAAATGTTTACTTCTGGTTTTACAATGCAACCAGAAAATGTTGCTGAACCAATGAATGGGTTTTCGGTTTCTTGGATGCAAGAAATGGCACAAAAGCATCAAATAGCAATTTGCGGAAGTTTGGTTATTACTGAAAACGATAAATTTTACAATCGTTTTATTTTTGTACATCCAAATAAAGAATTAGAAACTTATAATAAGAGACATTCTTTTACTTTGGCCGGAGAAAATAAAGTGTATACTTCTGGTGTAGAAAGAATAATTATCAATTACAAAGGATGGAGAATTTGCCCGTTAATTTGTTACGATTTGCGTTTTCCTGTTTGGGCTAGAAATACAGATAATTACGATCTTTTAATTTTTATGGCAAATTGGCCGGTAGCAAGAATAAAAGCTTGGGAAACACTTTTAAAAGCGCGTGCAATAGAGAACATGAGTTATGTTGTTGGAGTTAATAGAGCGGGTAAAGACGCCAATAATTACGAGTATTCTGGCAACTCTTTAATAATTGATTTTTTAGGTGAAGAATTATCTAGTTTAAACTACAATGAAATTGGTATTGTAAGTTCTATAATTTATAAAGAAAAACAAGATATTGTTAGAAATAAATTAGGCTTTTTAAATGATAAAGACTCCTTTTCTATAAATTACTAAGCATAAAAAAACCTTCAATAATTATACATTGAAGGTTTTTGTAATATGTATTATTGTTAGCAAAAATACTTAGCCCTGATTGAAGTGACATCCTTTTTGTTTTTTCAACAAA
>JAHDHO010000164.1 GCA_020631275.1 Polaribacter sp.
GACCCCCTGCGTGACAGGCAGGTATTCTAACCAGCTGAACTACCAGACCGTTGCTCTTAGCGGTTGCAAATATAACACAGTTTTTAATATCTGCAAGCATTTTTTAAAAAAAATTAAATATTTTTTTTTCTACTAATTAAATAAGCGGTTAAAACATCATTAAAACCTTTATTAATATCTACAGGAACATAATCTATTTTGTATTGTAAACATTTGTTTTTTAGGTTTTTAAAATACTCTTTTACTAATTCTTTGTATTTTTCTTGAACATTTTCTGCAAAAACATTAATTTCTTCACCAGTTTCTATATCAATAAATTTTTTTGGAGAATTATCGAAATTAAAATTAAATTCTGTTTTTTCATCATAAGTATGAAATAAAACTACTTCGTGTTTATTGTACTTTAAATGTTTTAGTGCTTCAAATAAAGAATCGTTCTGTTTATTTGGCTGAAACATATCTGTAAAAACAAAAATTAAAGATCTTCTATGAATCTTTTCTGCAATTTCATGAAGATATTTATAAGTTTCTGTAGCATTCTTAGATGTTGATGTTAATAGTTGCTCTAATTGGTTTAACAACATTTTTCGGTGTCGATCACTCCCTTTTTCTGGCGCATAATATTCATAGACATCAGAATAAACACTTAAACCAACTGCATCTCTTTGCCTTTTAAGAATTTCCATTAACGCAGCGGCCGCAATTGCCGAAAAACCAACTTTATTTAAACTATTAATTGTCTGCCTTTTTACAACGGGATAATGCATCGAAGCCGAATTATCGATAATAATATGACATCTTAAATTTGTTTCCTCTTCGTATTTTTTTGTATATAATTTTTCTGTTTTAGCAAATAACTTCCAATCTATATGTCTTGTACTTTCGCCTTTATTATATAATTTATGCTCAGAGAATTCCACAGAAAACCCATGAAAAGGACTTTTATGAATACCCGTTATAAAGCCTTCTACAACTTGTCTTGCAAGAATGTCTAAGTTTTTTATTTCTGATGATTTAACTTCGGATGAATTTACCATACTACCAAAATAAAAAAAGGTTTGACGTTAGCCAAACCTTTATCTTATTTAATATGTAAATACTACTTATATAGCAGCATCAATTTTACCTGTGTAAACATTTTTAGGTGCAACACCAACTTGCTTATCTACAACTTCTCCGTTTTTAAATATTAAAACAGTTGGTATATTTCTAACACCATATTTAGCAGCAAATTCTTGGTTTGCATCTACATCTACTTTACCTACAACAGCTTTACCATCATATTCTGTATGAATTTCATCAACAATTGGCCCAACCATTCTACAAGGTCCGCACCAAGCAGCCCAAAAGTCTACTAATACTGGTTTGTCAGATTTTAATACTACCTCTTCAAAATTTGCGTCTGTTATTTCTAATGCCATTTTTTTATATTTTAAAAGTTCTTATTTCTAATTTTGTACTGCAAAAGTAAACAATTTATTTACTTTCTATATTTCAAAAAAATTACTTTTTACTATTAGTCTATCAATAGTCTTTATGCTTACAAAAATAGATTATCACAAAAAACAAGCTGTTTCAAATCAAAAATTAATAATTCTTCATCTAAAACTACTACAATTTAAAGATATAAAAATTTTTGATACTTTAAAAAAGTTCAGTAGCAATAGCTTGTACATTATCACTTTTCCCCATAGAATAATAATGTAAAACCGGTACACCAGCCGCCAATAGCTCTTTAGATTGCTGTATAGCCCACTCTATACCAACTTGTCTAACGGCTTTATTGTTTTTGCAATCTTCTACAGCATTAATTAAAGGTTCTGGTAAATCAATTTTAAAAACTTGTGGTAATAATTGCAGGTGACGTTTAACGGCAATTGGTTTAATTCCTGGAATAATTGGTACATTAATACCAGCGTTTTTTGCGGCAGCTACAAATTCAAAATATTTCTGATTATCGAAAAACATTTGTGTTACAACATAATCTGCACCAGCATCAATCTTTTCTTTTAATCGTTTTAAATCGGTTTGTAAAGATGGTGATTCTAAATGTTTCTCTGGATATCCTGCAACACCAATACAAAAATCAGATTTATTTGATGCTTCTACAACCTCGTGTAGATATTTTCCGCAGTTTAAATCTTGAATTTGAGAAACCAAGTCTTTTGCATAATGATTACCGTCTTTATTGGGTTCAAAATACTTTTGATGACTCATCGCATCTCCTCTTAACGCCATAACATTATCAATACCAAGATAATGACAATCTACCAAAACATACTCTGTTTCTTCTTTACTAAAGCCACCGCAAAGTACATGTGGCACAGTATCTACATCGTATTTATGTTTAATTGCAGCACAAATACCAACTGTACCTGGTCGCATTCTAGTAATTTTTCGATCTAATAAACCGTTACCTTTATCTATATAAACGTATTCTTCTCTTGAAGTTGTTACATCTATAAACGGAGGTTTAAACTCCATTAAAGGATCTATGTTGTTGTACAATTCTTGAATATTATTTCCTTTTTTTGGCGGAATAATTTCAAATGAAAATAATGTTTTTCCGTTGGCTTCTTTAATATGATCTGTAATCTTCATCGTTCCTGAATTTATTCAGTAATCTAGATGAAATAAGCAATTGTTAGTGCAGTTACAGTTAATGTTAAAAGCCTTAGAAAGAAAACTATTTCTATTCTATGTTTTTTCATTTTTTTAATATTTACTGCAAAACTCTTATTTCTTCTTTTATTAGTTGTTAGTTTAAATAAAATTAATTGTTAATTAATTATTTCTTTTGGGCGTTCTCTTTCAGGTCGCGCTTTTCGTTATATCTTTTTTTCGTTCCTCAAATAAGGATGTCACTTCAATCGCTAACGCGGGCTTACTCTTCTGCTAAATTAGGATGCAACCATTTTCTAGCTTTTTGCTTTGTAATATCTTTACGTTCTGCGTAGTCTGTAACTTGATCGTCTGTTATTTTACCCAAACCAAAATATTTGGCTTCTTTATTTGCAAAATAATAACCAGAAACTGCGGCGGCAGGCCACATTGCTAAACTCTCTGTTAGCTTAACACCTATTTGCTCTTCAACATTAAGTAAACTCCAAATTGTTTCTTTTTCTAAATGATCTGGGCAAGCAGGATAACCGGGCGCCGGACGAATACCTTTGTAACTTTCTTTAATTAAATCGTCATTAGTTAAAATTTCATTAGAAGCATAACCCCAATGTTTTGTTCTAATTTGTTTGTGTAAATATTCTGCAAAAGCTTCAGCAAAACGATCTGCAATTGCTTGCGCCATAATTGCATTATAATCATCTTCTTTAACTTTATAACTTTCTGCCAATTCTTGTGCTCCAAAAATACCCACACAAAAAGCACCCATATAATCTGTTTTACCAGAATCTTTTGGTGCAATAAAATCGGCTAAAGCATGGTTTGGTATGCCTTCTCTTTTCTTTAATTGCTGCCTTAGAGTTCTAAAAATAAATTCTTCGCCTCCTTTTTTATGTACAGAAATATCATCTTCATGGATAGAGTTTGCTTCGAACAAACCAAAAATTGCTTTTGGCTTTAAAGATTGATTTGCTATAATTTCATCAATCATAACATTTGCTTCTTTATACATTATTGTTGCTTGCTCCCCTACAATCTCATCTGTTAAAATATCAGGAAATTTCCCGTGTAAATCCCAACTTCTAAAAAACGGACTCCAATCTATAAAAGGCACTAATTCTTTTAAACTTAACTGTTCTAAAGTCTGAATTCCTAGTTCTTTAGGTTTAACAATTTCAGAAGTATTCCAATCAATTTTATACTTACGTTTACGAGCTTCTTTTATAGAAATATATGATTTTTCTTTACCACGTTTTAAAAACTTTGTTCTAAACTCATCATAATCTTTCTTTAGTTTTGCTACATATTCGTTATTGGTTTTTTTGTTTAACAAATCACCCACAACAGTTACTGCTCTAGAAGCATCATTTACATGAACCACAGCATTTTTATATTGTGTATCTATCTTAACTGCTGTATGTGCTTTAGAAGTTGTTGCACCACCAATTAATAACGGTAATTTAAAATTTTGACGCTCCATTTCCTTAGCCAAATAGACCATTTCATCTAACGACGGCGTAATTAATCCGCTTAAACCAATTGCATCTACATTTTCTCTTTTTGCAGCTTCAATAATTTTTTCTGGCGGAACCATAACCCCTAAATCTACAATCTCGTAATTGTTACAACCTAAAACAACAGAAACAATATTTTTACCAATATCATGTACATCACCTTTTACTGTTGCCATTAATATTTTACCTAAAGCTTTTTGTTCTTCGCCTTTTTCTGCTTCTATAAAAGGATTTAGATAGCCTACTGCTTTTTTCATTACACGAGCAGATTTTACAACTTGCGGTAAAAACATTTTTCCTGCTCCAAATAAATCTCCAACCACATTCATACCAATCATCAAATTACCTTCAATAACCTCTATTGGTTTTTCTGCTTGTTGTCTTGCTTCTTCTACATCTTCAATAATAAATGCATCAATACCTTTAACCAAAGCATGTGTAATTCTATCTTGTAAAGGGTTTTCTCTCCAAGATAAATCGACAGTTTTTTCTTTTTTGGTTCCTTTTACAGTTTCTGCAAAATCTAATAAACGTTCTGTAGCATCGTCTCTCCTATCTAGAATTACGTCTTCTATATGTTCTAATAAATCTTTCGGAATATCATCATACACTTCTAGCATTGCAGGATTTACAATTCCCATATTCATACCTGCTTGTATGGCATAATACAAAAAAACAGAATGCATAGCTTCTCTAACAGTATTATTACCTCTAAAAGAAAATGACACATTACTTACCCCACCACTTACAGACACGTTTTCTAAATTCTGGCGCACCCAACGTGTTGCTTCTATAAAATCGATGGCATTTTTACGATGCTCATCCATACCTGTTGCTACAGGAAAAATATTTAAATCGAAAATTATATCTTCGGATGCAAAACCTACTTTGTTAACTAAAATATCATAAGAACGTTTTGCTATTTCTATACGTCTTTCGTAATTATCTGCTTGCCCAACTTCATCAAAAGCCATTACAATCACTGCGGCTCCGTACCTTTTTATTTGAGTTGCTTCCCAAATAAATTTTTCTTCTCCTTCTTTTAACGAAATAGAATTTACAACGCATTTTCCTTGTACAACTTGTAAACCAGCTTCAATAATTTCCCATTTAGAACTGTCTATCATCATAGGAACTCTACATATATCTGGCTCTGCAGCAATTAAATTTAAAAAACGAACCATGGCTTCTTTTCCATCAATCAAACCATCATCCATATTAATATCTACAATCTGTGCACCACCATCTACTTGATGTCTTGCAATATCTAAAGCCTCATCAAATTTCTCTTCTTTAATCAGTCTTAAAAACTTGCGTGACCCTGCAACATTTGTTCGTTCTCCTACATTTATAAAATTGCTGTTTTCGTTTAGAATTAAAGGTTCTAAACCAGACAATTTCATATATTTTGTTTGTTTTATCT
>JAHDHO010000165.1 GCA_020631275.1 Polaribacter sp.
TAATTATTGGTCATAGAAACCCAGACGGAGACGCAATGGGTTCTACTTTAGGCTTGTTACATTATTTAGAGAAAAAAGGTCATAAACCAACTGTTGTTGTACCAAATGAATATCCAGATTTTTTACATTGGCTGCCTGGTTCAAAAAATACTTATCGTTTTGATTGGCAAAATACACAATCAAAAAAGGCTATAGATGCATCAGAAATTATATTTTTGTTAGACTTTAATGCTTTCCACAGGGTTGGTAGCGACATGCAAAATAAATTAGAACAGTATCCTAATGATTTTGCAATGATAGATCATCATCAACAACCTGATAATTTTAAATATATGTATTCTGATGTTACAATTTGTTCTACATGTCAAATGGTATATCAGTTTATCGAAATGAACAATGATTTAGATCTAATTGATAAAGATATTGCAACATGTTTGTATACCGGTATTATGACAGATACAGGTTCTTTTAGATTTAGATCTACAACAAGCACAACACATAGAATTATTGCAAATTTAATAGACAAAGGAGCAGAAAATGATAAAATACATAACAACGTTTACGATTCTAATTCTTACGGTAGGTTATTATTATTAGGGCAAGCACTTACAAACCTGCAAATTTTACCTGAATTTAAGACAGCTTTTATAACGTTAACAGAAGACGAAAAGAAAAAGTTTGATTTTCAGAAAGGAGACACAGAAGGTGTTGTTAATTATGCTTTATCTTTAAAAGGAATAATTTTTGCGGCAATTTTTATAGAAGATAAAGAACAAAATATTATTAAAATTTCATTTAGATCTAAAGGGAAGTTTTCTGTAAACAAATTTGCTAGAAATCATTTTGATGGTGGCGGACATGACAATGCAGCAGGAGGAAGGTTTTCTGGATCGATAGAAGAAATCATTGAAGAATTTAAAGGCTTGTTACCAAAATATAAAAGTGAATTAAACACCTCTTATGAAGACTAATTTCTATTTTATTATTTTCTTATTACTAATTTTAAGTTGTTCTAAACCACAACCAAGAAGGCCAATTAACCCGAAAGCGAGTACAACTATATTTCAAAACAATATAGAAACTGCAAAAAAAATGGTAAAATATGAAGAAGAACAGATTTTAGCATTTATAAAGAAAGATTCTCTTAAGGTTTATCAAAATTCATCTAACGGATTTTGGTATACTTATAAGAACAAAAATTTTACCGATACAATTACACCAAAAACTGGTGATATAGTAGAAATAGAATATGATATTAGAGGTTTAAACGACTCAATAATTTATTCTAAAGAAGAGTTAGGCTTAAAAACCTACAGAGTAGATAAAGAAGATTTTATTTCTGGAATTCAAAGAGGAATAAAGTTGATGAAAATAGGAGAAACAATTACATTTGTTATTCCGTCTTATAACGCTTTTGGCATTACAGGAGATGGTAACAAAATAGGTATGAATAAAACAATTAAAAGTAACGTAAAATTAATAAACATTAAATAAATTATAAAAATGAAAATTGTAAAAAATTTAGCAGCAGTAGCAATTACAGTATCTATGTTTTCTTGCGGAAACCAAGTTAAAGAAGTTAGTTCTTTAAAAACAGAATTAGACTCTGTTAGTTATGCAGTTGGTTTAAGTATGTCTGGTCAATTAAAATCTAATTTTAGTGAAGTAGATAAAGATTTATTAGCACAAGGTATTAGAAATGGTTTAGATTCTACAAATTTATTAATAGAAATTAAAGATATTCAAAAAGTTTTAAGCACTTACTTTCAAAAGAAACAACAAGAGCAAATGAAAGAAATGCAAGAAAAAGCAGAAAAGGAAGCTTTGGCTAAATTTGGAGAAAATAAAAAAGCAGGTGAAGAATTTTTAGCTGAAAATAAAAATAAAGACGGTGTAAAAACTA
The DNA here is from genome assembly GCA_020631275.1 of Polaribacter sp. Taxonomy (GTDB): domain Bacteria; phylum Bacteroidota; class Bacteroidia; order Flavobacteriales; family Flavobacteriaceae; genus Polaribacter. The sequence continues at coordinate 1,904 of JAHDHO010000165.1, forward strand.
CAGAAAGTGGTATTCAATACATCGTTTTAAAAGAAGGTAAAGGAGAAAAACCAGCAGGACCTAATTCTAGAGTAAAAGTGCACTATCATGGTACTAATTTAGACGGAAAAGTTTTTGATAGTTCTGTTGATAGAGGTACACCAGCAGAATTTGGTTTAGATCAAGTAATAAAGGGTTGGACAGAAGGTGTTCAGTTAATGAAAGAAGGAGCAAAGTATAAATTCTTTATTCCACAAGAATTAGCATATGGTGTGCAGCAAAGAGGAGAAAATATCAAGCCTTTTTCTACATTAATTTTCGAAATCGAATTATTAGAAGTTTTAAAATAATAGAATGAAAAATTTTTTCATAGTTTCTTTATTATTGATTGTTTTAACATCTTGTAATACTAAAAAGTACAAAGATTTAGACAACGGTTTGTATGCAGAAATAGAAACCAATAAAGGAAATATTTTATTAGAATTACATGCAGAAAATGTACCCAAAACTGTTGCCAACTTTGTGGCTTTAGTTGAGGGTACAAATAGCAGATTAGTAGATTCTTTAAAAGGTAAAAACTTTTATGAAGGGATTATTTTTCATAGAGTTGTACCTAATTTTGTAATTCAAGGTGGTGGTTTTACATCAGAAGGTAGAAAAAGTGCAGGATATCTTTTTGGAGATGAATTTCCTAGAGACGAAAATGGTGATGTTTTATATAAGCACGATGATCAAGGTGTACTTTCTATGGCTAATGGAGGTCCCACAACAAATAATAGTCAATTTTTTATAACACATAGACCAATTCCTCATTTAGACGGGAAACACAGTGTTTTTGGTAAAACTGTTGTGAATCCTTTTGAATATAAAAAACTTCAACAAAAGTATTCTGATTCTTTACAATTAGTTAAGGCAATAGATTCTGCAAGAATGGTTGTAGTTAATAAAATTGTTCAAAATGATACAATAAAAACTATAGACATTATTAGAATAGGTGATTTTGCAGAAAATTTTAATGCAGCAGAAGTTTTTGATAGAGAAGTTGAAAATTTTAATAAATCTCAAAAAGAAAAAATAGAACAAGAAAAAATTCTAGAAGAAAAGAGATATGCTAAATATCTAAAAGCTAAAAAAGAATTTTTAATTGAAAAAGAAGAATCTAAGGCAGTTAAAACAGGTACAGGATTACGCATATTAAAATTGAAAGAAACTAACGGAAAAAAGGTAAATCCTAATAAAGCTGTTACTGTAAATTATACACTTTATATAGCAGACGGTACAAGAATGCAATCATCTAGTGATGTTGGTAAACCTATAGTTTTTGATTTGAATGATGAGGCTAGACCAATGATTAGTGGATTAAAAGAAGGGATTTTAACGATGAGACAAGGCGAGAAATCAAGATTGTTTATACCTTACACTATTGGTTTCGGAGAGACAAAATTTGGTCCTTTTCCTGCAAAGTCTGATTTGATTTTTGAAGTAGAAGTTTTAAAAATAGGAAACTAGTTTTATGAATATTATTCAAAAAGACAAAGAATTACTAATCTTTCTTAACAATTTAGGAAACGAATATTGGGATCCGTTTTGGTTGACTGTTACAGATCAACGAAATTGGATTCCTTTATTTCTATTAATCATTTTTTTAATTTTTAAAAAACTTGGTTGGAAAAAAGGCGGGCTTGTTTTGATTGCATTGATAGTATTAGTTGCTTTCTCTGATCAGTTTACCAACCTAATAAAGAATTCCATCCAAAGAATAAGACCAAATAATGATATCACTATAAAATATCAGCTAAGAACGCTTATAAGTCCACAGAGTTTTAGCTTTATGTCTGGTCATGCAACAACATCAACTTTTTTTACAGTTTTTATTATCTTATTATTAAAAGATACTTACAAGTATATTTATTTTTTAATTTTATTTCCTTTGATATTTGCATACAGTAGGCTGTATTTAGGTATTCATTTTCCAATTGATATTCTTGTAGGAATTATAATAGGTACCTTTTTCGCAATAATATATCATTACCTGTATAAAAAAATAGATAAAAAATTATTTAGTTAGTTTTTTTATTATTGAAATATAAATACTTTGTTGCGTGATAATAAGCATTAAGTAAGCTGTCCAATTCTTTCGATTGATTTGGTAAATCTTTCTTTAAATCGTTAAGTGCTTTTTCTTTTAAGTTATACAAACCCTTAGTCTTAGAAATAGTTGTTTTGTAATAATATAAACTATCTTTAATTATACCTACCGCAGGCTCTCCTTTTATTTTTAGGTATAAGAAAGAGACAGCTTTATCTCTATAATTTGAATCCAGTAAATTATTTCCAAGTGTATAATTTGTGTGGTCAATTTTAGCTAAATTTATAACTGTTGGAAATAAATCTATTATTTTACCATTAGTATCATTTATTTCTGGTTTGATAAATTTAGGTCCATGAATCATAAACGGCACATGCAGAGTTTCTATATTTAAATCATATTCTTTAGGTAAAAGATTGGTTTTATTCATTGCCGTATTATGATCTCCAAAAAACACAAAAATTGTATTGTCATAATATCCAGATTTCTTTGCTCTTTCAAGGAATTTTCCAACATTAAAATCTAGATATCTCAAAGCATTTAATTGAGCTAATGATTTAAAGCCACCTTCATTTAATAAATTTTCTGAAATTAGACCATCTTTTAAAGGAGAGTAACTTTCTTTATTATCAGGTACAGTAAATGGCATATGATTTGACGAGGTTTGAATATATGCTACAAATGGTTTGTCTTTTTTTGAAAGTTTTTCTAATTCTTTATTTGATTCTTTAAACAATTCGTAATCATCAATTCCCCAAACGTCAGCTCTATTTTCTGTTTCATAACTTCCTTCTTCAAAAATTTTTAACCCTTTAATATTAGATTGAAAAACACTTCTAATATTAGCCCAATTAGCGCTTCCTCCTAAAAAATAGAGTTTTTCATAACCTGTAAATTGATCGAAAAGTATACGTTGATCTTGGATTAAGGGATTTCTTGAAGCTGTTCTTACATTCTGAATATCAGGTAACCCAGTTACACTAGCAAAAACACTTGCTGCTGTACCATATTTATGAACATAAAAATTAGGAAAGCTCATACTATTATTAATTAAAGAATCTATTACTGGAGTACTTTTTGTTGTATTACCATAATAGCCGATAGGTTTTACACCTAATGATTCCATCATTATAATTACCACATTAGGTTTTTTATCAAATGAGGTTGCAAAATTAACTTTTCTACTAAAAGATATTGAATCTTTGGGTAAGTTTAAATGTTTAGCAATTGTTTTATAGTTTTTTTTAAATTCATCTTCATTAACAGATTCTGTTCTATATTTAAAACTATCAAAAAAGTGTAATACTGGGTTTAATGTAAATTGATTTATGGTATTATTTTTTGAAAAATAAGCTTGACTCCATCTTAAAGGATAATGTGTTAAACTACTATAAATGCCAAAAGATAAAAGCAGTATTGTGCTTATAAAATAAAAAGCTTTAATTTTTTTATTCACTTTAATATGAGAAAAATTGAAACTCATATAAATATACTTCATTGATTTAAAAATTAAATAACCTAAAATTAAAAGACCAATTGAAACTTTATAA
>JAHDHO010000005.1 GCA_020631275.1 Polaribacter sp.
TTTCGCATAAAATATCTTCTTCTTTTCTATTTAAAAGTTTAGAAACTCTATTAACAGTCCATTGTGGTGTTTGTATAGGACCTACCAAATGCACCTTTTCTGAAGTAACATTTGCATAAAAGTTCATAGGTTCTAAACAATTATGTGGTAAAAAAGGAGAATGGTACGTTTTTTCAATTACCTTATCTGCACTACTAAAAGCTTTTTTTACATTACCATCTTCTCTTCTAACATCTAAATCTTTACCATCTAAAATTTTGGTTAACATTTTATCATGTTCTTCTGTAGACTCTGCTTTAGAATCTGTTTTCCAATTAGCAATTAATGCTTTTTTACCTTTCATAGCAGCCCAAGTAGAGCTTGCTAAAACCGCTATTTTATCTCCAAATTTTATAATTTCTTTAACTCCAGAAACTTCTTTGGCCTTAGTATCATCAAAAGAAACTAATTTTTGCCCAAACGCAGGTGGCCTTAGAACAGATGCAATCATCATGTTTTCTGCTTTATAATCTAATCCAAATAAAGGTTTACCTGTTATAATTTTATCAATATCTACATTTACAATTTCTTGCCCAATAATTGTAAAATCTTTAGGATCTTTTAATACAACATTTTCTGGCACTTCTAATAGCGCTGCATCTTTTACAACATCACCATAGGTTAGTTCTTCTCCTGATTTGTTTGTAATAATTCCGTTAGAAGCTTTTAAAGAACTTGCGTCTACCTGCCATTTTGCAGCAGCAGCATTTACCAACATTTGTTTTGCTGTTGCACCAGTTTGCCTTAACGCATCCCAACCCTGTCTAATAGATTGGCTTCCGCCAGCTACTTGCCTTGTGTAATTTTTAGTATCTAAAACACCTTGTGCAACATTTACCTTATTCCAATCTACATCTAATTCTTCTGCTATAATCATTGGCATAGAGGTTTTAACACCTTGACCAATTTCTGGATTCGGAGAAAATATAGTTACATAACCTTCATCAGAAATTTTAATAAATGCATTAAAATCATTAAAATTTAAACTTGCTATATCTACTGGCATTTTAGCTTCTAGCTTACATGCTGTAAGTAAATTAAAACCAATTAACATACCACCACTTGCCAAAGCAGAAGTTTTTAAAAAGTTTCTTCTACTAAAATTATCTTTTTTGTGTAGTTTCATTTTTATAAATTTTAGTGATTATTGCATTTTTTCTGAAGCAACTTTTACTGCTTTTTCTATTCTATTATAAGAAGCACATCTACATATATTACCATGCATTGCTTCTCTTATTTCTTTTTCTGATGGGTTTTTATTTTCTGATAAAAAGGCAGAAGCTGTCATTATTTGTCCTGCCTGACAGTAACCACATTGTGGCACATCAATCTCTTTCCATGCTTCTTGTACCGGATGTTTACCGTCTTTAGATAAACCTTCTATTGTAGTAATCTTTGTATCATCTAAAATAGAAACTTGCATTTGGCAACTTCTTGTTGCAACACCATCTATATGCACTGTACAAGCACCACATTGTGCAATACCACAGCCAAATTTTGTACCCACCAAATTTAATTCATCTCGTAAAACCCAAAGTAATGGCGTATCTTCATCTGCAGTAACAGTAACATTTTTTCCGTTAACATTTAAATTGTAGTTTGGCATAAAAAGTAGATTTAAAATTATGAAGTGAAGTTACAAAAAATTGATCATATGATTTTATACTAATATTAAGCCTATTTTACCCTAATTACGTTTTTCAAACTAAACATATACCGTATTTTTTTTGAATACTCTAAAGAATTAATATCACAAAAAAAATCCCTTTTAAAAGGGATTTCTTAAGTTTATAAAAAGAATTTTACTAGTAACGTATTATTTACCTGTTATGAATTTTGGTTTTATTACTAACATTAACCAAGCCCAATTCTGAGTGTTTGAAGCATTACTTTCTGTAACACCTTTTAACTCATACATACCATCAGATGCAAACATTTGAGAGTACCCTGCAACTAATGAAAATCCTTTAAATTTTTTCTTGTAGACTAAATCTATTTCAGTTCCTAAAGACTTCTCTCCACTAGCTAAAGCCTGTTCTCCACTAAAATTTAAAACTTTGGCCATTATACTTGAAGATTTGTTTAATTTAATGTTTGCGCTTGCATGTATATCTATTAAACCAATAGTATTAATATGGTTAGCAACATAAAAATAATCCATAAAACCATTAAACTTATGATTTGTACCAAAAGTTGGTAAAAAGGCTTCCGTTTTATCTGATGTAGTAGCATCATCACCACTAATTAATTCTATACCTGCGCCAAAACTAACTTTATCTGTGGCCTTGTAATTTGCATCTAAACCTAAAAGATAAGCGCCTCCAACATCTGTACTTCCATTAAAAAATGTACCCGTTTGTAGAAAAGCATTACCTGCTAAACCAAATTTACCTTTCTTATAATTTAAATGAGTACCCGCTGTAATTAAGCTATTTACACCATCTGCATTTCCATTTAAATCATAATTTTGATGCCCATAATTTACGAGTAAAAGACTTGCATTAAATCCTTCCCAAGTTTTCTTTGCATACAAATGTTGCATAGATTTATATTGAAATGGGTTGTTTGCAGGGTAAGCTGTACCTACGTTTTGAAAACCAAATAATGGACCTCCGGCGCCATCTAAATCTTGATTGAAAGCTAAACCTAAATCTAACATGAAGTTTTCTGTTCTGTATTGAAACATCGCCAAATCGTGATTTCTACCTTGTTGTGCCCAGTCTAGACCACCAAAAAAACGTTGGTCATCATAAGACAAAACCTGGCGTCCTAATTTAATGCCAGAATTATCTGTAAGTTTTAAACTTGCCCAAGCTTCAAAAACAGCAAAAGAATTGTTAGAATCTACAGGTATTATTTGCGGATTCTCTCCCCAAACCAAAAGATCTTGTATACTAAAATACACTTTAAAAGTTTCTGTTTGATAGCCTGCATTTAATCTTACTCTTGTATTGGTTGCAAAACCTGCATTTGCAGCATCTGGTATTAAAGACTGGTAACCGTTTCTATATTCTGTTCGTGGTCTAAATTGCCCATCTAAAGTAAATTGTGCTGTTGCGAATTGAAAACACGCTAACATCAGTACTAAAATTAAATAATGTTTTTTCATGTTGTTTAGTTTTTATTTTGTGTGATTTGTTGAATTATTATGTTTAATTTTTGACTGTTTAGGTCTAAGGAATATGAAATTTCAACGTTTCATAATCCTAAGTTTTGAGTTTTAAAGATTTTTTTATTTTGATTATTTAATGTTCTAAAAAGTCGATTAAATGTTTACGATATGTATAGTAATTATCATGTTCTAGTACCGATTTTCTTGTTCTTGGTCTTTTAAAATCGATATTTAAAACATCGCCAATCTTTGCTCTTGGCCCGCTAGTCATCATTACTACTCTATCAGCTAAAAATATTGCTTCATCAACATCATGAGTAATCATTACCGCTGTAATTTTTTCTTTGTTCCAGATTTCAATCAAAATATCTTGCAATTCTCCTCTTGTTAAAGAATCTAACATTCCAAAAGGCTCATCTAATAACAATACTTTCGGTTTTATTGCAAAAGCTCTTGCAATACCTACACGTTGTTGCATCCCTTGTGATAATTCTGATGCTTTTTTATGAAACGCATCTTCTAGACCTACTTTTTGTAAATAATATTTAGCAATATCTGTTCTTTGTGCTTTAGTTCCGTGCGGAAAAACCTGTTTTACTCCTAATAATACATTTTGTAAAGAAGTCATCCAAGGCATTAAACTTGGCGCTTGAAAAATAACACCTCTATCTGGACCTGGACCTTTAATTGGTTTTCCTAATACTGCAATATCTCCTCCAGAAATCGGATTTAAACCAGCAATCATAGATAACATTGTTGTTTTTCCACAACCAGAATGCCCAATAATAGTAACAAATTCTTCTTTCATTATTTGGAGATTTAAGTGTTCTAAAACCACATAATCTCCTTTTGGTGTAGGATATACTTTTTTTAAGTCTTTTAAATCTAACATTACATTAGATACATCTGTTATGATTTTTTTCTCCTCTTTTAAAATTATTTGTGCGCTCATCTTCTATTATTTTAAGAATAAGAAACAAAACTTTTTGGCTCTAATTCTGGTAATATAATTTGTTGCTTTGCTTCTGCTTTTCGAGCATCCCCAATATCCATTAAATATTCAATAATTGCATTTCTTGTTGTTTTAAAACTTTCACTATCATTCATTTCAGTTTTATCTCTTGGACGTTCTAAATCAACCTTAAACTCTGGTCCTAAAGTTGCATTAGGCCCAGGATGTAGAGGAATAATTCTGTCTGCCATATAAATTCCTTCATCAACATCATTAGTAATTAGTAAAGCTGTACGTTTGTCTTTTTCCCAAATGTTTAAGATTTGATCCTGTAAATTACCCCTAGTTAAAGCGTCCAAAGCTCCAAGAGGTTCATCCATAATTATCATATCTGGTTTCATAGCTAAAGCTCTGGCAACTGCTACTCTTTGACGCATTCCTCCGGATAATTCTTTTGGTAATTTGTTAATAGCTGGTGTTAAACTTACCATCTCTATATAATATGCAGCTTTACGTTTCCAAACTGATTTATCTCGTTTTGGAAATGCAGCTTTTACAGCCATTATTACGTTTTGCTCTACTGTTAACCAAGGTAACAAGGAATAATTTTGAAAGATTACACCTCTTTCATGACTTGTACCTTTTACCGGTTCTCCTTTAAATAAAACAGATCCACTTGTTGGCTCTAGCAAACCATTTATTAAATTTACCAATGTTGTTTTTCCGCTTCCTGTAAAACCAACAATTGCTACAAATTCTCCTTCTTCTATTTTTAGATTGATGTTAGACAGTACTTGTGTTTCACTGTCTCCTTTACCGTAAGATTTGTAAATATTTTTAAGCTCTAAATATGCCATTTCTTTAAATTTTTATTTGGGCGTTCCCTAAAAGGTCGGGCTTTTCACTATATCTCTTCGACAAGCTCAGAGGATGTCGTTTCAATCCCTAACGCATAGTTAAATCGATTTATATAGCATCTTGTTTATCAAAAGACACCCAATTTTGTATGGTTAACATTAATCTATCTAACAGAAAACCAATAATACCAATTGCAAACATGGCAACAATAATTTTGGCATTAGAGTCGTTTGCTCCGTTTTGAAATTCTTCCCAAACAAACAAACCCAAACCAGGACTTTGAGCCAATAATTCAATCGCGATTAAAACCATCCAAGCAACAGACAACGTAATTTTTAGCCCTGTAAAGATTAGCGGTAGAGATGATGGTAATACTACTTTGAAAATTTTTTGAAAAGTACCTAACTTTAAAACTTTGGCTACATTTATATAATCTTTATCTACTGTAGAAACACCCATTGCTGTATTTACTAAAGTTGCCCACATAGAACACAAGCCAACACTAATAAATGAAATAGTAAACGAACTATCTTCTGTAGAACCTATTAATACAGTTTTTACAATCATAAAAACTAATAAGTACCAAACTACCGGAGATACAGGCTTAAAAATTTGAATAAACCAATTAAATGCACTTTTTAATGTTGAACTTAAACCTATTAGTATACCCAAAGGAACAGCAATTAATAATGCTAAAAAGAAACCTGCAAAAACTGTTTGTAGACTTCTAAAAATTTGATCTACAAAAGACGGTCTACCAGTGTAAACAATTGCATCTTTACCTGCTGCAATTCTTGTTTTATTTAAAGCCGCAGTTTTTTCTATAAAAGCCTCTTTATCTGCACTAATAATATGATGATCTCTTAATAAAGATTGAAAAGATTCCCAAACCTGTGCAGGAGACGGCAATGTATTGGGCTGGCAACTAGATTCACCAGAAGCAATACAAGCTGTTAAAGCGTCTGCAGCAGCTTGACCTTGATCTTCTAATGCTTTTTCAATTTTAAATTTGGCCTCGATACCAAATAATGTTTTGGCACCTATATGCCAAATCAAAATAAATAAAAATATAGAAGCAAGTGGCACTATTACTTTACGCAGAAATTTCTTTAGGTCTTCTTTTTCTAAATTTCCTGTAAATACATTTCTTAAAGTCGTAAAAAAACCAAAACCTAAAAAGTTAGACACTCTTCCTAATGTTAAACTACTTGCTTTCATAATTTCTTATTTAATAATTTATGAGAATTACTTTTTGTCTTTATTTCCTATTTTAAAACTATTGATGTATCCAATAGGATCCTTAGCATCATATGTTGTACCATCTATAAAATCTGCTGTTGCTGGCTTATAACCATCTGTTACAGGAATATCTGTTGCAGGAATATTACCTTCTTCTACTAAAAGTGTTGCTGCTTTTTTCCAAATATCTGGTCTGTAAATATCTTTTATAGTTGATGCGTACCAATTTGCAGATTTCGCATCTGGTATTTGCCCCCATCTTCTCATTTGCGTTAAAAACCAAATTCCATCAGAATAAAAAGGATAGGTTGCATTGTATTTATAGAATACATTAAAATCTTCCATTTCTCTTTTATCTCCTTTTTCAAACTCAAAAGTACCAGTCATAGAGTTTGCCAAAACAGCTTCTGGCGCACCAACATATTGAGACATTGATAAGATTTTTACAGCTTCTTTTCTGTTTTCTGGCTTATCTAACCATTTACCTGCTCTAATTAATGCTTTAGTAACTGCAATTGCTGTATTTGGGTTTTCCTTCACAAACTTCTCTGTCATTACAAATACTTTTTCTGGGTTATTTTTCCAGATATCATAGTTTGTTACCACAGGAACTCCAATTCCTTTAAATACAGCTTGCTGATTCCAAGGCTCACCTACACAATATCCATAAATTGTACCTGCTTCTAATGTTGCTGGCATTTGTGGTGGTGGTGTTACAGATAGTAAAACCTCGGCATCAATTTGTCCTTGTACATTTTCTTTTGTGTACATACCAGGATGAATTCCGGCAGCAGCTAACCAATATCTAATTTCATAATTGTGTGTAGATACGGGAAAGACCATTCCCATTTTAAATGCTTTACCAGAGTTTTTGTAGTCTGTAATAACTGGTTTTAAAGCATCTGCTTTAATAGGATGAATTGGTTTACCTTGAGCATCTTTTGGTACATTTGGCCTCATTTTAGACCAAACATCATTAGAAACTGTAATTCCATTTCCGTTTAAATCCATAGAAAAAGGAGTTACTAATTTTGCTTGACGTCCAAAACCTGCACCTGCAGCAATTGGTTGACCTGCTAACATATGAGAACCATCTAATTGACCATCAATAACTCTATCTAAAACGTTTTTCCAGTTAGATTGCGCTTCTACAGAAACAAACAAACCTTCATCTTCGAAAAATCCTTTTTCTTTTGCAATCGCCAAAGGTGCCATATCTGTTAACTTGATAAACCCAAATGTTAATTGTGGTTTTTCAATATCTAATTGTTTTGTTTTTGATGTTGTTTGAACAGCTGTTGTTGCTTTTTTAGTTTCTTTACCACCACAAGCAACTAATAAAAGTGCTGTCGATAAAACTAAAGTTGATTTTTTAATTAGCGATTTCATTTTGTTAAATTTTTAATAAATTAAGTATTAATACTTATTTTTTTAACAAATATATAAGTAACATTCTTATGTATTTATGAAATAAGACATGTAAAAACATTTTTTTACCACATACTTAAACCTGTTATTTCGCAGATTAAAAAAACAATTAACTAACATACAGTAACTTATAGATAAACCACAAGTACTTACCTATACTTAATTTTTCTTTTTAATAGAAAAAGCCTTTTAAGGTTTTAAACTTAAAAGGCTTTTATTAAAATAATTAATTCTTATTTACAAATCCAAATAGTAGTTATGTTCACTTATTTCATTCTTAAGAGATTGAAGATTATTTATGGCTATTTTTTTACCTTTTGTTATAATTAATCTCTCTTTTTTTAGAGCTGAAAAAACTCGTATTACTTGCTCTTCTGTTGTACCTGCATAATCTGCATATTCTTTTCTACTAAGGGGTAGATTTAGAAAACCTCTTAAATCTCCAAATTTTCTATGAATGTATAAAAGAGAATCTATAACTCGTTCTCTAACTGTCATTTGAGATATCGATTTCACTTTGTTTTCGCTTCTATTTAGTTCATTGGCATAAAACAACATCATCTCATAAGAAAATTTCGGGTTTTCTAATAATATTTTCTGTAAATATTCTTTAGAAAAATAATAGAGTTCTGTATCTTGAATAGCAATAGCACCAATAGAATAATATTCTTGTGTACCAAAACCACGATGACCAATAATTTCGCATGCTTTAGCAAATCGTACAATTTGTTCTCGACCATTTATACCTGTTCTAAATACTTTTACGGTACCTTTTTTTATAAAAAACAATCCATTTACAGGTGCTCCTTCAATAATAAATTGCTGAGTTCTTTTGCATTTTATAATAGTATTTTGAGAAGTAGTATTGTCTAAAAAATTTTCGTTTATTTTATGAATTAAGCAATTTGTACTATTACATATATTGCAAACCGTTGCATTGGTATTATTTTGTGACGCATTGATATGTGAATTAAAGGCAATCATTTAGTTTTTTTCTAATACTCTTTTTTCGAAACTAGTTTTTGGAGCTTCACAAAGTGAACACAGGTAACTTTCTGGTAAATTTTGAAATGGAGTATTTTTAGGAATATTTTGAGTAACATCTCCATAAACTTTATTGTAGATTGTAAAACAATCTCGACATTGATGTACTTCTTCAATTAAAACTTCTTTCTTTACAATAGCTCTTTCTTCTTCTTCTTTTTCTAATCCTAATTGATCAAAATATAATTGACTCAACTCCATCAATAACCCAGGCAACTCTACCTTATCTACATCTTGTACGTGGGTAATATATGCTCTGGTATTTGGGTCGAAATTTTTTGCATATAATAAATTATAAGTATCTCTTGTTTGAAAATTACCAATTAATTCTGGTTGTTTATTTTTTTCGATTACGATAGACGTAAAATAGTAAGATGATTTATTGTAATCTGTAATACCAAATGTTAATCCGTAGGTACTTATATCATTTTGATCAAAATTTGCAACTAAGTATTTTTTAAGGTTTAATGCTTCTTTATTAGCTACTGGTAAATGCCAGTTTAACTCTAACATAGAGTGACGTACATTAATACCTCTTTTACCAAGAAATTTTTCCCAAACTAATTTCGATTCTCTTGGTATACCTTTAACAATAAAAGATTTCCAGGGCGTTATGGATATTTTACCAATTTTATTATCAAGACACAATTCGCACATTTCCTTTAAAAAAGAAACATCGTATTTATTATTTCTCCAATATAAACCCAACCAATATTTATCCAATCCTATTTTATTCATTCCTTCGAAATAAGGAAAAGGATAAAATGGTACTTCTAAAGATTTATCTACAGTTCTATTATTCGTATCTACAGCATCTGTAACTAATTCAAAAATCGTATCAATATCTTCTGGTTCTTCTTTTAGCAAACTTTCTATTGCGGCTTCAATTTTAAACAAATCCCAACTATAAACTAAAGCAGGGTACATTTTAGTGACACTCCATTCTGGCAATCTTATGTACAAATACCAATAATCTTCATGCTCTGAAGCTATAAAGTTAATATGACCAGTAAATAATGGAACCAATCTTTGTTTTGGATCTGTAATATTAATTTTTAATGTCGATTTCTCTTTAAATTGTTCTAATATATAAAGATAACGATCACCTGTTAACCAAGATGTAGAAGGAAAAATATCTGCACAAACATAAGAAGAGACCATATTTTCAACTCCTATCTCATCGAACTCTACAATTTGCAACTTACCAAACTTAAGTAAATCTTCTGGTTGCACTTTTTTAGGTAATAAAATATCTTGTCTAGAACCAAATGAAATCGTTTTACACCCTAAACTCTCTACAGATTCACATATATACTTTAATTCTCCCGGAGTTAATACACCTCCTTTAACAATAACTCTATTTAACTGTTTCATATGCTTACTTTTGAGTTATTTAAGATTTCTCTTATCTCTGTCTTACAGCTTCCACAACCTAAGCCTGCACCTGTTTTATTACACAATTCTGTAAAGTTTACACAACCTTTTTTTATAGCAACTTCTATGTTTCCAGAACCCACTTGGCTACAAGAACACACAAGTTTACCTATAACTGGTTCTGCATTAGAAGAACCTCTTAATAATGCATCTCGTTTGTCTGACAGTTCAATTTTACTTTCAATCATTGTTTTAAACTCTGCAAACTCATTTTTATCACCCATTAAAACGGCACCAACTAACAAATCATCTTTAACAATACATTTTTTATAATAACGTTTAGAAATATCAGTAAAGATAATTTCTTCATAACTATTATCATTTTCAGGAACGGTAATATTACCAATGCTACATAGATTTAAGTCGTTAAATTTTAAAATATTCATTAACACAGATCCTTTATAAGATTCGCTAATATCCCCAGCAATAAAATTTGCTAAAATTCCGGCTTGTTCTTCTGCTGCCGATGTGATGCCAAACAACTGGTTATTAAACTCTGCAATTTCTCCTATAGCAAAAATATCTGGATGAGAAGATTGTAAATGTTGATTTACCTTTACACCTCTACCACAAAGAATGCCACCGCTTTTTGCTATTTCTATATTTGGTCTTGTACCAATAGCATACACAATTGCGTTTGCTGTAATGTATTTTCCACTTTTAAGATTGATATTTAATTCACCTGTTTCTTCATCATCAAAAACAGTACTTACCTCGTTATCAAAATAAATCTGAATACCTCTTTCTTGCACATCTAGTGATAATAGTTTGCTAGAAATTTTATCTAATTGGCGCTCCATTAACCTAGAAGCTCTTTGTACAATGGTAATTTTTACATTTTTGTGTTTCATAGCTGCAGCTAATTCTAAACCTAACAAACCACCACCAACAATAACTACATGTTGTTCTTCTGGCGGTAGACCTGTGTCGTCTAAATATTTCTTAAAATTATCTGCATCTACCTTGTTACGCATTGTAAAACGTCCTGGTAATTCTATTTGAACATCTTTTGGTATGAAAGCTCTACTTCCTGTAGCTAAAATTAATTTATCGAACGCATGTTTTTTACCTTCTGAATCTGTAACAATTTTGTTATTCTTATCGATATTATTTATTAGTGTTTTTGGATGTAAATGAACGTTTAACTCAGATAATTCTGCATTTTTTATTTTTAATAATTGTTCCCAAGATAATTCTTCTGTTACATATTCTGGCAATAAAACACGGTTGTAAAACAAATTAGATTCCATAGAAAAAACATGAATTTCGTCTACGTCATTATAATCTCGATAATTTTGTAAAAAACGAAATGCAGCGGCACCTGCACCCGCAATTATAATTTTTTCTTTAGATTTTTTATATTTAGATACAGCAACTGTTGTGAATTTAAAATCGGGTTCTTTAGAAATTGGATCTAAATGAGTATTGGTTAAATTGTTAGCTCTATTTAAATTACTTTGCAAAACTTTACCCCAATGCATTGGTAAAAAAACAACACCTTCTTTAATTGCATCTGTAACTTTGGCACGAACTCTTACAACTCCGTTTGCACTTTTAATTTCGGTAATATCACCATCTTTTAGATTATTTAAATAAGCATCTACAGGGTTTATTTCTAAAACTGGTTTTGGATAATGTGTTTTTAAACGAGATACTTTACCGGTTTTTGTCATGGTATGCCACTGATCTCTAATACGACCAGTAGTTAATATTAACGGAAATTCATCTGAAGTTTGTATTGCTGTATTATGTATTGATGAAGGCACATTAAAAATAGCTTTTTGAGAAGGTGTATAAAATTTCTTATCTTCAAAAAGGCGAGGAGTTCCTTTACTTCTGTATTTATTTACTGGCCATTGAAATGTTCCTTCTAACTTTAATCTTTCATAGTTTAAAAATGAAACATCAATTTTAGTGCCTTTAGTCATAGCCGTATATTCATCATAAATTTCTTCTGTGCTATTAAAATTAAAACCCCTAAAACCCATTCTTTTTGCAAAATCACAAAAAATCTCTACATCTGGTCTAGCTTCTCCTGGCGCATCTATTTCTTTTGGCAAATAAGATATTCTACGTTCAGAATTGGTCATAGTTCCTTCTTTTTCTAACCAACCAGCTGCAGGTAAAATCAAATCTGCATAAGCTACAGTATCAGATTTATGTGATATTTCTTGCACAACTACAAACTTAGATTTTGCCATCGCTTTCTCAATTCTATGAGAATTTGGTAGACTTACTAACGGATTTGTACAAGCTATCCAAATTGCTTTTAATTTTCCACTTTCTAAAGCATCAAACATTTCTGTAGCTGTTAGCCCTGGTTTAGCAGATATTTTATCAACACCCCAAAACTGAGCAACTTCTGCTCTATGTTCTTCATTCTCTAAATCTTTGTGAACAGCCAATAAATTTGCCATTCCACCAACTTCACGACCACCCATTGCGTTAGGTTGCCCTGTTAAAGAAAAAGGTCCTGAACCTGGTTTACCAACATGCCCTGTAATTAAAGATAAATTTAGCAGAGAAGTATTTTTATCTGTACCTATTACGCTTTGGTTTAAACCCATTGCCCACATACTTATAAAACCCTTTGAAAGCCCTATAATTTCTGCTGCCTTTTCGATATCGTCTTCTAGAACTCCACATATTTTTGAAGCTTTTTTAAGACTCGTATCTAAAATAACTTTCTTATAATCTTGAAAACCTTGAGTGTAGTTTTTAATAAAATCCTCATCAATTAAACCTCTTTTATATAGACGCCTACCAATGGCATTATATAAAACGATATCGGTGCCTGGTTTTAATTGTAAATGTAAATCTGCAAAGTTTGCTGTATCTGTTTTTCTTGGATCTATTACAATAATTTTTACATTCGGGTTTTTCTCTTTATGCTGCTCTATCCTTCTAAATAAAATTGGGTGACACCAAGCAGGATTTGCTCCTGTAATTAAAAAACAGTCTGCCAACTCGATATCTGCATAAGAAATAGGCACACTATCTTCGCCAAATGTTTTCTTATAACCAACAACAGCAGAACTCATACACAAACGTGAGTTTGTATCTATATTATTTGTACCTAAAAAACCTTTTGTAAGCTTATTTGCTATGTAATATTCTTCTGTTAAACTCTGGCCAGAAACATAGAATGCAACAGAGTCTGGACCGTGCTTTTTTATGATAGATTTAAAAACACTTGCAGCCCTATCTAACGCAACATCCCACGAAACACGTTCTTTTGGATGTGATCGAGACCAACGCATTTCTGGATATAAAATTCTATCTGAAGTATCATTAGCTACATAATGCAAGTTCATTCCTTTAGAACATAACATTCCTTTATTAACTGGATGCTCTTTATCTCCTTCAACAAAAATCTTGTTATTAATATCCTTTTTTACAACAATTCCACATCCTACTCCGCAGTATGAACAAGTTGTTTTTATTTCTTTTTTCATCATTTTAGACCAAGATTTTATACTAAATACGACATTAAAACTCTAGAAACCTAAGATTGATTTTATTATTCTGATTTTCTTAAAAAAGAATATCTTGAATTTATAAATCAATAAAAAAGAGTACAAATTTTAACTTTTTACCTTTATAGGAATTAACTGAGGTATTATTTCTTCTGTATATTTTTTACTTTCTAGCTGTTCTTCTTCTTTAGAAAATTTAATAGATAATGCAACCAAACCTGTTACAACAACAATAACACCAATTATTAAATAACCACTTGAAACTGCACTAGATGAAGCGATTGATTGTGCGTTCTTTATAACTTCTACACCCAAACCTTCGTTAGCAGTAATTGCAGCTTTTTCTGCAAATGAAGATTTGGTTTTTAATAATATTGCAGCTAAAAACGCACCTACATTTCCACCAGCACCCACTATACCAGACACAGCACCAATAGCTTTTTTGTTTATAAACGGCACTACAGAAAAGGTTGCTCCTTCTGCCATTTGAACACTTAAACTAAACATTATTAAAAAAACAACACCTACTATTAAGCTTGTTGCTCCAGAAAAAGAAATTAGCACAATTCCTTGAAGTGTTAAAATAAACGACAAAAACAAAACACGACCTCTTAATCCTTTTAATTTCCCGAATTTATCTCCAAAAAAACCTCCTAATGTTCTGGCAAAAATATTCATTAAAGCAAATGAAAGCACTAAATTACCAGCAGTTACTCTTTCTAATTGAAAAGTATTTTGCAAATAATCATCCATAGTACCATAAACCGTTAATTCTATACCGAAACTAGCAGCATAAACTATAAATAAAATCCAAACTCTGTAATCTTTTAAAACTTCTAAAAAACCTATTTGATCTTTTTTAGTTACTATCATTTCTCCAGCCGCTTTTAAATCGCTATAGTTTCCTTTAGGAGTATCTTTTGTGAAAAAGAAATAAATAATACCCATACAAAAACAAATAACACCAGCAATTATCATAGAATACCTCCAAGCATCTGCTTCTGCAACACCAAGACCTACAACTGCTGCCGCTATTAAAGGCATTCCTAATCTGTTTGCTCCTCCACCTAAATTACCCCAACCTGCAGAAGTAGCATTTGCTGTACCAACAATATTTGGCGCAAACATTAAAGAGGTATGTACTTGAGTAATTACAAAAGATGCACCAATAAAACCTATAAATAACCTACAAATTAAAAACTGTGTTGGTGTTTGCACTAATCCACAAAGTACTACAGGAATAGCACCCAACATTAATAAGTATGTATAGCAATATCTAGGACCGTATTTATCACATAATTTCCCAATTAGTAAACGTGCAAAAACAGTTCCTGAAACTGCCAAAATAATTGAATTCCATTTTTGATCTGGAGTTAATCCTAAGTCTTTAACAACATCTGGCATAAAAGGCACAATGCCAAACCAAGCAAAAAAGCACATAAAAAATGATATGGAAGTAATCCAAAATGTTCGAGTAGAAATATTTTTAAAATCTAATAAACTTAATTTTGTTGATTTTTCTTGTGCTAAAATTGACATAATACATATATTTATTTTACAAAACTAAGTATAAATACTTAATTTAAATATTAATTATACGTATATTTTAATTATTAGTAATTTAATAATTACACAATAATGATTTTAAGAAAAATGTAAAATTTGTACTAAAAACTATTGTAATATAAAAATAAGTTTGAAGATTTTATATTAATTGATACTCTTTTGCCTTAGCTGTAAGCTCCATTAAATTTTTTACCTCTAATTTTTTCATTAGATTAAAACGATGCACTTCTGCAGTTCTTTTGCTAATTTTAAGTTCTTCTGCAATATCTTTATTATTTTTTAGCTCTAAAACTAAACTAAGTATTTGCTTTTCTCTTTTGGTTAATTTAAAAGGAAGTTCTTTTTGGTTTTTAGTTTCTACTGCAATACTCGCATTACCATTAACAAAATTATTCATAATAATAGAAGATACATCTCCTGTAAAATATTTACCACCAGACGCAATTTTTGTTAACGCTTTTAAAAACTCTTCTTTACTTGCTCCTTTTAACAAATAACCATCGGCACCAGCTTGTATGGATTTTACCACATACTCTTCAGAATCATGCATAGATAAAACTAACGTTTTAATATCTTTATGGTTTTTGCTTATTTCTGCAACCACCTCTATACCATTCATTTCTGGCATTCGAATATCTACGATTAAAATATCTGGTTTATTCGTAGAAATTATATGTATTGCTTCTTTACCATCAGAGGCCTCGTTAATAACAGTAATACCCGATTCATCTTCTAATAAAGCTTTAATACCATTTCGTACCAAAACATGGTCATCTGCCAAAACTACGTTTATCATATCTAACTTTTTACAACAACAAAAATACTATTTTTACGTAAAAATACGTACATCTAAATAGGTATATTTAACGTAATTCTTGTGCCTTCATTTGGCTGAGAAGAAATAAAAAGTCTGCCGTCGATATATTTTATACGTTCTTTCATAAAGGTCATTCCCATTCCTCCATCTCCATCTTTCACTTTCTTAATCTTATTAGCCTCAAAACCTTTGCCATCATCATCAATAACAATACTAAGTATTCTATTGCTATGTGAAATTGTTACTAAAATATAAGAAGACGATGCATATTTAATAGCATTATTTACAGCTTCTTGCACAATTCTATAAAGATTTATTTCTGTTAACGAATCTAATCTCAAATTAAAATCTGTCTTGTTAAAAAATAAAATTTCTTTTCCGGTTAACTTACTTAACTCTCTTGTTAATTTGTTTATTGCAGGCACAATACCGTGGTCTGAAAGTTCTGGAGGCGTTAAATTAAAAGTGGCTGTTCTTACTCCTTTTATAATACTTGTAGTTAACAACTTAAGGTTTTCAATTTTCTCTTTAGATTTTTCAATATTATCTAAATTGATACTCTCTAAATTATATTTAAGACCAGTTAACATTTGCCCAATACCATCATGCACATCTTTAGCAATTCTATTTTGTTCTTTTTCTTGATTTTCTATAATCTTACTTGAGATTATTTTTTGTTGATTCATTTTCTCATCAAAACTATCTTGCCAAAGTCTATCAATTTCTAATTGCGCTGCTTTTCGTTTTGTAATTTCTGAAGCTATTATCAATAATTCTGATTTATCATCACTAACTCTATATGGTATAATCGACATTTCTAACCAAACATCTTGACTGTCTTTTGTTGTTGCTTTTACCTCTCCTTGCCAACCAATTTTTCTATGTTTACTAATTAACTCTTCTATATTTTGTTGTTCATTTTCATCAGTACTTAGAAATTTCCAGAACAATAAATCTTTCTTAAATCTTGATAGTTTAAACAATCTAGAAAACTTGTTTCCAACATGAATAATATTGCCAAATTGAGATATTCGAGCAAACAAAAGAGTTTCATCCATCGCATGACTTAAAGCTCTTAATTCTTTTATTGATTTTTCTTTAGCAATACTTAATTGATCTGCTTCAAAAGCCATCCTTTTCGCCTTTTTTTCTGCAGATAATAGTTCTGATAAAATAGATTTAACAGATTTTGCAGTTGGCCAAAAAATAAATAAAAACTCTGCTAAAAGAATTAACAAAGTTAATATCATTAAAAAAAACTCGAACTTTCTTAACCAAGTAACTTTTGTATCTGCTTCTTTGTCATACTGATTTACAATATCATCCATTACCAATAAAAAAACACTTTCATTATTTGTAACTTTATTAATATCTGTGGTTAATTCTTCCATAGAAATTAATGGTGATTTTTCTAATTTGGTTATAATCGATTTAGTTACTTTTTGAATAGTATCAAAAATAGGATTAAGCACTAAAAACTTTTTTTTAATTATGTTGCTATTTTTGGCAGGCAGCCCTAAAGAATCATTTCCTTTTTGTAATGCATTATGAGATAAAGCCCATAAATCGAGTGTTTTTTTAATATTGCTTTTAAGTTGTTGACGTTTTTTATTATCTAAAGAAACAGACAAAGAAACAATTTCTTTTGTTAGTTTTTGACTTAACATTCTTTGTCTACCGGCAATGTTTATGACTGTAGAATCACTTTCTTGATTATTTAAATGATCTCTTACAAAAAACTGACTTATAATTACAGAAAGAGCAATAGTACTTAATGCGATGATATATAAACGGCTTAGTTTAGAAAACGTACGCTGATCTATAGAGTTTACGCTATTTTTCATTACAAGAATATCTATGAAATAGCTTTTTTAACTAAATTAAGCCCTTTATCAGAAAAAGATAATTGCAAAGCTGCTTCTCTACCTTTATCAGACATTTTTACCCAAGTTTTTTGTAAAATATCTATTACTTTTTCATCGGAATGTTTTGCGGAAAATTCATCAAAATAATAATCTAAAAAAACCAAACATATTACGTCTTCAATAGTTTGAGATTCATCGTTCTTTTTAATCAATTTTTTAAGAATAATCTTTTCTACACGATTTATAAATTGCTCATTAAAACCTACTGTTTGTAAAATATCTACTGTAGTTTTTGCATGCATTTTTTTTAATGTTTCTCGCCATTTTAAATAACCAACTCTATCCATTGGAAATTCATTTCTTGGAATTACCCATCTACATATATGCTGAGCTCTAGCGGCTATTTGCAAAGCTTTTGAGGCATTAGAATTAAACTGAAGAAGCTTTCTAGACATTCTTTGAGAATACAATAATTCTTTTGGGTAATCTAAACCAGAAGAACTATAGATATTAGGATCTTCTGCATTTTTTTTATCTATTAAAGCAATCGCAGTCTCAAATTTTGTTGGTTTCATTTTTTTCTTTTATTCTTGAAAGCCAATATACACATTTTCTGCCTCAATTTTTACAGGATACGTGGCAATAGCCTCTAAGTCTCCGTTCAAATTTTCTCCATTTTCTAAAGAAAACGTTTTTTTATGCAGTGGGCAAGCTACTTTTGGCAAGCCTTTATCGTCACCAATCATACCTCTACTTAATACCATTTCCATTTTATGTGGACAAACATTTTGGCAAGCATACCATTTATTTATTCGAGCAAAATTAAAAACTGCAATTTGTTTATCTTTATACTTAACGCATGCCCCACCATCTGTTGGAAAATCTTTTACAGAGGCTGCTTTAAACCAAATTTTAACATCTTTATCTAATACTGATTTATAATTGTCTAATATTTCTTGCATAATTGTTATTTATTTTGGCGTTACCTAAAGGTCGGGCTTTACAACATATCTTTTTTGTTTGTTATCGATACTTTTTGTTCATTTCTTCACAAAAAAATCGAACTGACACAAAAAAGGATGTCGTTTCAATTCCTAACACAACTATTTACAAACCTTTAGCCAACTAATGCTTTGTTTCTTTTAATATACTTACAATGTTTTTGTAACATTTTGCAAATTTTAAACCCAAGGTTGTGGCATTTTTTGATCTCTTAAAGATACAAATGCTATGTTATCATCCTCTTCATCACTATTTACAAAGTGGTTAAAACGTTTCATTACTTCTGGGTCGTTTACAGCTTGTGTCCATTCGCACTCAAACTTATTTACTAAGGTTTGCATTTCTGTTTCTAAATCTTGTGCAATACCCAATTTATCGTCTATAATTACTTCTTTTAAATAGTCTAAACCGCCTTCTAAACGTTCTTGCCACGCAGCAGTTCTTTGCAAAGGTTTTGCAGTACGCATGTAAAACATTAAATATCTATCTAAATATTTTACCACGGTTTCATTGTCTATTTGTTCTGCAAATAATTCTGCATGACGTGGGTTTGCACCACCATTTCCTCCTAAATACAAATTCCAACCACCTTCTACAGCAATTAACCCAAAATCTTTACCTCTTGCCTCTGCACACTCTCTAATACAACCAGAAACACCTCCTTTAATTTTATGAGGCGCTCTAATTCCTCTATATCTGTTTTCTAATTCTATACCAAAACTTACACTTTCTGCCATACCATATCTACACCAAGTAGAACCTACACAGGTTTTTACAGTTCTTAAAGATTTTCCATAAGCATGTCCACTCTCAAAACCATGTGCTATTAATTCTTTCCAAATTAATGGCAACTGATTTAAGGTTGCTCCAAATAAATCTATTCTTACACCACCAGTTACTTTGGTATATAAATCATACTTTTTGGCAATTTGCCCTAAAGCAATTAATTTATCTGGTGTAATTTCTCCTCCAGGAACCCTAGGCACAACAGAATAGGTTCCGTTTCTTTGAATATTTGCCAAAAAACGATCGTTAGAATCTTGTATGGCATATTCTTTATTGGCAGTATCTGCGTGAATTGTTGCCATTAAAGAGGCTATTAAGGGTTTACACAATTCACAACCATGACCTCCATTACCATGATTGTCTAAAACTTCATTAAAAGTAGTATAGCCTTTTACTTCTATAATTTTATATAAATCTTGTCTGTTAAAATCAAAATGGTCACAAACTGTATCTTTTACTGTAATTCCTAAAGATTTAAGAGTGGCTGTGGTTAAATCTGCCACCATAGGTTTACAACCTCCACAACCTGTACCTGCTTTTGTACAAGAAACTACGTCTGCTAAATCCATAGCTTCTCCATTTTCTATAACCCCACAAATTTGACCTTTAGTTACACTTTCGCAAGAACAAACTTGAGCGTCGCTTGGTAAATCCATAACATCTCCTAACGTAGCAGCACCATCTATAGCTGGTAAAATTAATTGTGCTGGATTTTCTGGAATTTTCATTCCGTTTAAGAAAATTTGATGCAACATGCTATAATCTGAAGCATCACCAACCATTATTCCTCCTAATAAAGAAGTACCTTCTTTATTTACAATAATACTTTTATAAACACCTTCAAATGCATTTTCGTACACAATTTCTAATCCATCATTTTCATTTAAAGCATCTCCAAAACTAGCTACGTCTATGCCACTTAGTTTTAATTTTGTAGACATGTCTATTGCAGTTGGCATTGTTGCTTCTTTATCTCCTAAAATTTGCGACACAGCAATTTCTGCCATATCGTAACCAGGAGCTACCAAACCATAAATCATGCTGTTTAATAAGGCACACTCTCCAATTGCAAAAATGGCATCATCTGAAGTTCTCATATCATTAGACACTAGAATACCCCCTCTTTTACCTACTTCTAAATTACAGGTTTTAGCCAACTCGTCTCTTGGTCTAATTCCTGCTGAAACTAATAACATATCAAAAGGCACAGTTTCCTCTTCAGAAAATTGCATTCCTGTTATAAAATTGTCTCCTGTTAATTGTTGTGTAGCTTTGTTTAGTAAGATTTCTATACCTAAAGCCTCTAATTTTATTTGTAAAGATTTACTAGCATCATTATTTAACTGTCTAGGCATTAATCTTGGTGCAAATTCTACTACAGCAGTTTCTAAACCCATATCTATTAGTGCTTTTGCTGCTTCTAAACCAAGTAAACCTCCGCCTAAAATGGCTGCTTTTTTTTGGATACCTTCAGACTTTATTTTTGCAACATAGTTCATAGTTGCATCTAAATCTTCTATAGTTCTGTATACAAAAACACCTTCTTTTTCTATACCTTTTATTGGTGGCACAAATGCAGAAGATCCTGTTGCCAACACTAAATAATCGTAAGAATATTTGGCATCTTTAGCCGTAGTGACAGTTTTAGAATTTCTACTAACATCTGTTACTCTTACATTTGTTATTAATTCTATATTATTTTCTTCATACCAAGAACGAGGAGCCATTTCTAAAGCTTTGGCATCTTTATTTTCGAAATATTCACTTAAATGAACCCTATCGTATGCGGGTCTTGGCTCTTCACCAAAAACAATAATTTTAAATTCTTTGTTTTGAGATTGGTTTACAAATTTTTCACAAAACTTATAACCAACCATACCATTTCCTACAACAATTATTGTTTTCATAATTACGTATTTTAAAAACAAAACTAAGTATTTATACTTAATTTATGAATGTGGAATATTAATTATTTCACATAAGTGATTAATTTTTACGATTATAGAGAAAAAAAGAAGTATAAATGAATATTTAACAAAATTGCATTACAATAAATATGAAAGCCATATTACCATAATAAAAAATGATACTTTTAATAAAGTTACTATGCATATTTTAACTTTCTAATAACACGCAATGTTTCTTTGTATTTTATATAAGTAGATTTGTTTTCTAGATTTTTAATATAATTTTTGGCTTTTTTCAAAATTTCTTCAGCATCTAGAAAACCGTGTAAATAGCAAATAAGATAATTGGTGGGTAATCTTAAAACGTCTTCATGTTCTGTAACAGATAAAGGTTTGTTTTCTGATATCTTTCTTATTATTAAATTACAATTATTGTAAATATGAATCATAACTTCTTCATTAAAAACAGGAGGCTTAAACAAAAAATCATTTACAATATCGTGCTTGCCATTTTCTTTAAAATGAATTATTGTTTTTTCTAACGGATAGTATTTTTCTTGCTTTTCTAATCCTAAAAAAATAAATTCTGTTATGATAAATGAATTGCTATTATATGTAATTTTAACATCATCTAGAGCAGAAAAGAACAACTGAACTTGCTCATTAATTAACTCTATATCTACTCTAGAATAATAAGTTTCGTTATTAATTACTTTTTTTTCTCCTGCCCAACAAAGCACAAACTGTTCATTAAAAACCTTGTACTGTGGGTTATATTTAGGTTTATGATTGTTTATAAAATCGAAAACTCCATTTAAAGTTAACTCAATATTATTACTGGCATTTTTTTCTATGGCTGTAACAATATCTTTATTTCTATTTCTTAATTCGAAATTTTCACCCAAATAAGGCATCGAAATACTGCCACTTCGGTAAAAAATAGTTCCTTTTTGGTATTTCCATATTTTTTTTGAAAAAGAAGCTATTAAATTGTTTGGGTAAATTGTTACTAAACCAATTACTTTATATCTAGGTAGACTCGGAAAACTTACATTTTCATAAGCAATCTTTGGCGGATTAGTTACATAAGCATTAACAAGATTTTGTATTTTACTATCATCAAAAAAATCTACACCTAAAATCTTATTCTCTTCATCTTCTACACCAATAACAATATAAGAATTGTTTAAAGGATTCGAATTTGAAAGAGCGCAAATATGTTTTAAAAACTTTGCTTTTCCGTCTTTTCTATTTAAAGATAAACTTTGCTTTTTATCATAAAAACTATTCTCATCATTATGAGAAAGTAAGTTTTTAATTAAAAGGCGTTTGTTTATCATTTTATGGCATTTCTTCTCCTCTACTAGCTTCTAATAATAAAAACCAATCTTGCAATTCTAATTCGATACTTAACGCTTTATTTGCTTTTATAATTCGGTCTTTATTTGTTGTACCAATTACTGGCGAAATATTTGCAGGATGCTTTAAAATCCAAGCTAATAATAGAACATCTTCTGTTACATTGTATTTTTCTGCTAACGGACTTAAAACTTTTTTAATGCGAGTTGTTTGTTCTGTTTCTTCTTTAAAAACACCTCCTAAAGGACTCCAACACATTGGTTGAATGTCTTTTTCTAGCATTTGATCTAAACTACCATTATGCATTGCTGCGTGTTGCATTAAAGAAAACTCCACTTGATTTACAGAAACAGGAATTTTATCAGAAATTAAATTAACCTGAGAAGTCGTAAAATTAGAGACGCCAAAATTGATAATTTTTCCACTTTCTTTTAATATATTAATTGCTTCTGCAATTTCATTGGGATGCATTAACGGACTTGGTCTATGCAATAAAAAAGTATCTAAATAATCTGTTTGTAAATTTTTTAAAGATTGTTCTACACTCCAAACAATATATTCTTTACTATAATTATAATGTTTTAATTTATTATCTCTAGATTCTGCTACTAACTGAATACCACATTTAGAAATTAACTTTATATCATTTCTTAGAATTCCGCTTTCTTTAAAACCTTTACCAAACGCAGCTTCTGTAGTAAAATGGCCATAAATATCTGCATGATCAAATGTAGAATTTCCATTTTCTACACAAAATTGAATCATTTCTGATTGTTCTTTAGTAGAAAAATTTTTGCCCCAAGTTCCCCAAGACATACATCCTATTATAATTTCTGATTTTGACATCTTTTATTCTTTATTTAAAATTGTAGCACTTGCTTGTGCTGTAGGGTAAACAACTAAATCTTCTATATTTACATGATATGGTCTTGTAACTACAAAATGAATAATATCTGCAATATCTTCTGCTTGTAAAGCTTTATAACCGCTATAAACAGCTGCTGCTTTTTTAGAATCTCCTTTAAAACGAACTTCTGAAAATTCTGTTTCTACTGCACCCGGATGAATTGCAGAAACACGAATGTTATGCTTATTTAAATCTATTCTCATAGATTTATTTAAAGCATTTACAGCGTGTTTAGAGGCACAGTAAACGTTTCCGTTAGGATACACTTCTTTGCCAGCAATCGAGCCAATATTTACTATAAAACCATTGTTTCGCTCTATCATTTGCGGAAATATGGCTTTAGAAACATACAATAATCCTTTTACATTAATGTCTAACATTGCATCCCAATCGTCTAAACTCCCCTCTTGTATTGTAGACAAACCATGTGCATTGCCTGCATTATTAATTAAAATATCTATTTGCTTAAAATTTTCTGGAAGAGATGAAACTGCTTTTTCTACAGCTGTTCTATTAGAAACATCAAATTGTAAAATAGTTACATCTGTAAAAGCGCTTAATTCTTTTTGCAGATATTCTAACCTATCTAACCTTCTACCACAAAGAATTAATCTAATTTTATTTTTTGCAAATGTTTTTGCAGTTGCTTCTCCAATACCAGAGGTTGCGCCGGTAATAAATGCAGTTAATTTCATGTTATTTATTTTAAGCTAAAACTTTGTATAAAATTATGAAATCTTTTTGGCATAAATTTAAACGACTTAGATACTTTTTAGCAATTATTAACAAAGAAAAAACCGTCCTCCTCAGGACGGTTTCTCTTTCAATTGGTTATTAAGCAATAACCAACCAAAAATCAACTAACCAAACTTTATTTTAAATTTCTTCTAATTTTTGTTTTTCTTACTATTTTAGTACGTTTTCTATTCGAATTCCTTACAATAGATTTTGCACTTTTTTCTGATGCGTCTGTTTTTAAGTATTGTACAAAACCTCTACCATTAAAAACATATGTTGTTTTAGAGTCTAAATTATAAAGACTAATCTTACCATCATTTATAACGCTTAACTCAAACTCTTCTATATCTCCGCCATCATAATTAAGTGTTAATATTTTAAGATCCTCGAAACCGCTTACATCAAACACTTCATAACCTCCAACGTAACTCCAATTTATATTTGCAATTTGTGTGCCAAAATTGTCTTGAGAACTATAAAAAGTAGTTGTATTTTCTGGTGTAAATTGCAAGTAATTTTCTAGATCAAATGCATTTGGCACTCCACCTGTTGTACTTGTTTTCTCCCAAGCTTGATATTCTTGTAAAAAATACTCTATGTTTTCGTAGAACAACTTGTCATAATCGAAATTATTTACCTGATAACCAATTAAAAAGTATGTTACGTTTTGTCTATAATTGTATAATCTTATTTCATTATTAGATGTTACAGTTACTTCAAAATCATTTCTTCCGTCTAAATCGTGTCTTGTTTCTAAAAGACCTGTATACGTATCATATGTACCAACATCTATACCCAAACCATTTCCTGTAAAGCCAATATCTGCAATATTATTGTTTGCATATAAAACGCCATTTAAAAATGATAATGTAAATGCTTTAGAAACAAAAGGAATGTCTCCGTTACCTATAGTTCTGTGATAATCTATATACCACAAATCGTAATTTGATACAACTTCTTCTAAAGAGATTTCATTCTCGATAAAATTGTCTTCGAAAACTGTGGTACATGAGCCTAATAATGCTCCTGATAAAATAAATGTAAAAAGTAGTTTTAAAGATTTCATAAGCTGTAGTTTTAAAGTTACACTTACAAATATTCAAATTACGTGCCAAAAATTATAAAACCAATTAAAATATTGATTATAAATATTTTAACTATTGTTTTTTTGCTGAAGGAAACGCTCGAGATTGAATTTCTTTTATATTCTTTACTTTGTAAAAAACAGATTTACCATCTTTATTAAAACTGATTATAGCCTCATTTTTTTCTAATTGAAAAGGAAACTTTTTAACAGAAGGTAATTTATTTTCTAATTCTTTAGTAGGATTTGAATCTAATATAATATCTCTTTTTATATTTAAATCTGAAGAAAAATGACCAATCAATTGTACTTTATTACCACTTACAACAACTTCTGCTTTGGCTATTTTATTTTGAAAATATATAGAATCAAACTCTATTTCTAAAGCGTTTTCTAATTGAATTTCTAGCTTTGTGCCAGCAACACCTTTTTGACCGCCAACCCAGTTATTATAAAATGCTTTTTCTACTTTAAAAGCAGGGTTTTTAATTAAAGAGTTACTTCCGCATTGAGTAAAACCAAATAGTATGGCTAAGATTGTTAAGATTTTCATGACTTTCATTTTTTCAAGTTTACTGTTCATATGTCAAATGATATGCCAAGATAAAATAAAATCCACTCAATCAAGTAGATTTTATTTTATTCAAATATTAATTTTGACTTAAGAATTGCTTCCTAACATCAATAATTCGTTCACTAAAACCTCTGTTACATATCTTTTTTCACCATCTTTAGTTGTATAAGATTTGTTGGTTAATTTACCTTCAACTGCAATTTCTTGCCCTTTATTAACGTAGTTTTCTACTACTTGTACTAATCCGCCTTTAATAACAACGTTGTGCCACGTTGTTGACCATTTGGGCTTAATTCCAAGAAAGATAAAGGGGCAATTTGTTTTAGTTTAAAAAGGATTGTTTGGTTATCAAAAATAATTTCATTTGTAATCATTTCTACAACATCTCTTTTTTGTCCTCTGTCTAAATTTTTCCAGTTGTCATAAAAATCAATAGATTTATTTGCGATGATTTGAAAAGATGATTTAGCTTTTTCTAATTGTTCTAACTCTAATTCTAGATTTTTAATATTTACTTCTAAGTTTTCTTTCCTAACAAAAACTGGGTCGTAGTGTTTTTTAAAACCTTTAGTTGGTATTTCTCCTTTAATATTTAAATCTATTAATTTATCAAGTTTGGTTTGAAGTTTATTTAGTTCTGTTTTTGCAAATTCTATTTCATCAATTTTTAAATTGAGTTCTTGAATATTTGATTTATTATATTCAGACATTTCTTCATCAGAAATTAAAAACTGTTTTATTCTTGATAAAAATATTTCTTCCAAATCATCTTTATGAATTCCATATTTACAATGCTTACAAGTGTATCTGAAACTTTTAGATTTAATAGACATTTTATGTCCTTCTTTACATGTTAAAAAGCTAGTAAATAAGTGCACTCTTTTATTTAATGGTTGCCTAAAAAACTGAGTTGTTTTTTCTTGTTCTTTTATAATAGCATTTACTTCATTCCACTTTTCTTCGCTTATTAGTTGAGGGCATGGTAGATATTCCCATTCAGATTGTGGTTTTATTCCGTTTGGATTGTCTTTTGTTTTCGGACTTACATAATTACACCTTCTAATACCTTTTGCATCTGTATTTCTTAATAGTCTCTTAATAGTAGAATCAGACCAAGGTTTTCCTTTTCTTGTTAAATATCCTCTTTTATTTAATGCTTTTGCTACTGAAGACATTCTTCGATGTTCCAAAAACAAATCATAAATTAACCTTCTTACAGGAGCTTCTTCTTCATTTATAACAACTTCTGCATTAACAATTTTAAAACCATGACTTACCATTCCACCAGTAAATTTCCCTTCTTTTTTCCTATAATTTAAACTTGCCATTTGTCTCTCATAAATAATATCTCTTTCATACGTGGAAAGGGCACTTAATAATGTATAGAAAAATTTACCACCACTTGTTGATGTATCAAGAGATTCGTTTATAGAGATTAAACTTGCATTATTCTCCTCAAAAAATTTACTGTATTCAAGCAATTCAGAAGTATTTCTGGCTAACCTACTTAAAGAACTTATAATAATTCCTTGTATTTTAGAATCTCTCACATCTTGGAACATTTCTAATGTTTGTTGATGTTTTATAGTGCTTTTTCCAGAGACACCTGCCAAATTATATATTTTTACTACTTTCCATCCTTTGGATTTAGCATACATTTTACCCCTTTCGATGTGGGTTTCTACAGAATCTGTATTGTTTTTTTGATCTAGGGTACTCACCCTAACAAATATTGCAACATTCATATTAACAGTGTTTTATACCTAAAAATAACTCCTTTAAAAACCAATTCAAAGGCAATACAAAACTTTATTTTTTCCTTTTAAATATCTTGGCGAGACGTGATTTAATATTTTTTGTTTCAATATTTTCATTTGTATCAAATTCAGTTACGATTCTAAACCCTTTAATAACTTCTTTTTGTTTTTGTGGAAGTACTGCAAATCCGTCTAATATATTTGATATTTCATCTGGTTGTATAAATTGAACTAAAGTTTTGTCTTTTTTCGATAATTCTTTTTCGGCTAATTTTTGAATGTCATTTAAATGATTTCTATTTTTAGAGACCATAATTACAGGAATACATCCATCTTTTAAGCTTTTTTTTATGTTTTGAACCTCGTAAGCAGGCTTGTTCGTTTCTGAAATTTCAAATCCAATTTTCAAACCATTTTGCTCTAAAACTACATCTATTCTTCCACCATCTTTAGTTAAATATTCTTTTGTGGCTTTGTAATTTCTATCTTGACCCAACTTTTTAATCATAGATTGTAAGTAGATATGTGTGCGAATTTCTTCGGAAGTATTTTCATTTTGAATTAATTGCTCTCTTACTTTTTTAGAAATTACTTTTACATTTTCTATTTTAATTTCCTCGACATTAGTTTCTTCTATTTTCGGTTCAGATATTTTTTCTAATTTTTTTACTACTTTAGGTTTTTCTTCAATTGGTTTTTTAAATTCTTTTTTCTTAATAGTTTTAAAAGAGGGAAGCATTGATATCAAAATCTTCTCTACCTCTGCTTTTGGAGTCCCATAATTTGCTCTAACTGAGGAAATAATAATATCAGAAAAATCTTCTACTACTTCTGGTAGCAAATTTGTTTTAATATTAAAATCATTAGAATTAGAACCAATTCTCATAATTGCTTCGCCACGTTCTAAATTTTGTAAATCAGAGGCTTCAAAATAAGAAAAACCTGATTCTAATTTCTTGGCATCATTATCTCCAAGTCTAAAACAGATTCGAGTTTTAGGGTTTGATAAAACAGAATTTAAAAGGGAAGTATCTTGAATTTGACCCATTTCCTGATGTGCGATTGTTATGCCTAATGAATACTTTCTAGCACCACTCAAAATTCGTTCTATACTTGGTGTAATAAAGTTTTGAAATTCATCTAAATACAGCATATATGGCACACGCTCATTTCTGTTTTTAGACTGTCTTGAAAGTGCTGCTTGATTAAATTTTGTCAAAAATAATGACCCTAATAAATAAGAATTTTGCTCTCCAATTAATCCTTGAGATAGTTTTAACAATACAATTTTGTTGGTTCGCAAACATTCAGAAATATCAACTCCTTTTTTCTGCGCTAACATATATCGTATTAATTTAGGTCGCAAGAAAGTATCTATTCTTGTTAGTAATGGAGCAATGCCTTTGCGTACCATTGGATACTCATTTTTCCAATAATAATGCAATGATGGATCTTCGACAGAAGTTAAATATTCTTCTCTAAATTTCTCTTCAATTAAGAAACGTTTTAACTCAATTAGCGTTCCACCTCTACTACTTTCTAAAACAGTATTTACAGCATTTTGTAAAACCGCAGTCATATTATCTCCCCAAGCTGTTGCGTGCCTTTTGAAGGCAGAAACTAAATCTGAAGACAATACTATTTTTTCTGCATCGGTATTTGCTTCTAATAGATTGAAACCAATAGGAAAATTTGCATCAGAAGGATCAATTAAGATTACGTCTTTTGTTCTAGCTTCTGGAATTCGAAGTAAAATATCGTCAATAATGTCGCCATGAGGATCAAACATTGCACAACCTAGACCTTGAGAAATATCCGATAAAATCATATTGGCAAGCAGGGTCGATTTTCCTACACCTGTGACTCCTAAAATGTGTGTATGGCTTAATCTTGTTTCCGAATCGAGAGTAACAGGAACTTCTTCTTGATTGTGAATATTAGTTCCAATAGTTATTCCTTTTCCTGAAACTGACTTAGCTCTTTTTGTTTTTACTCCACTTAATCCTAGTTTAGAACTGATAACTGTTTTATTAGGATAATGTACAAACGTGTTTAATTCTTTGGAGTTTAAAATAAATCCTAACCGATTGCTTAATCTATTATTAAGATTATAGAAATGAAAATCATAATTATATCCTTCATTAGAAAGTGGAATTAACTTATTGAATTCAGAATTTGAAATCGATGAAATACTTCGTGCCAATTCCTGTGCTAAATATTGACTTCTATTAATCGTTTTTCCTTGAGTTGCAATTCGCATAACAACAGAAAAAAGTGGATTTGAAATTTTATCTTTTGCACAAGAAACCATTTCTGGTGCATCTGCAAAAAAAGAACCTTCAGCACCATCTGAAACTGCATATGGAATCTCTTTTGCCAAAGGCGAAGTGATACCTTTAAAAAGAATTTGAAAAACGACTACATCATCCATTTGCAAACTTTCCATCGTTGCAATAAGGGAAGTCAGAGAGTCAATTCCAAAAGAATCTGTTTGCTTTATTGGTCTCATAAACTCATCGTTTAAACCAAAATCAGCAATAGCTATTTCTTTATTTGTATCAAAATTAAAACCTTCTAAAGCAATTTGTTTAACAATAACGGTTGGAAAATACGCTTTTAAATGTGATTTTATTCGTTCTGAATCTATTTCACTACTTACAAACTGAATCGTAATATTTTCATTCGTTCCAATAATTTCAAAAGAAATTACATCTTCAGAAAAAGATAGATTATTTAAAAACTCAATATTTCTGTTGGGTAGTATTTCAGAACCTTTAGGAAAAGAAAGAGAAAAACTAACTAATGCTGGTTTTTCTGAAAACACTAAAAATTTTGGTTCTAATACTAATTCTTCTGCAACTGGTTCTTCAATTTCTTTGGTTGGTAGAAAAAGTTTTTGAACACCTTTAAAAAATGAAGGTGCTACTCCATCATCAATAAAAGATGTATCAGTAAATTTTTTATGATAAAAGGGAACATAAGGAGCTTCAATATTTACAGGGGTGTCAAAATGGTAATACCCACGATTACGATATTCCCATTCGTAAAAATGTAATGTAGCCTTTTCTTGTGCAGATAATTGCATAAAAATTATCGCTTAAAAATATCATTTAAAATGGGTTTTCTGTCTGCTTCAGATAAAGCTCTAACCCCTTTATTTTCTCTAATATCATCAATTACTTTTAAAACAGATGCTTGAGCGTATGTTCTAAACATACTTGCAGTATCCATTGAATAATAAGTTACAGGAAAAAACGCTTTTACAAGATAATTGCCAACAAAAGGAATTTTAGAAAGTAATAATTCTGTTCCTGTTTTTTCAGTAAACAGCCACCAAGAAATAAAAGTGCCTTTTCCAAAAGGAGCCATACAGCAATCATAGGTATAATTTTTCCATTGTACTCTTAAATACAAACGTTTTACTCCAAGAGCGTTACTAATACTGATGTATTTTTCTTCAATTTTAATGTTTTTAATTCCATGGGATTCTAATTCTGTTGCAAGAAGTTTATAAAAATCTTGGGTGGAGTATTCAAAATTATCTAACAGCGTATTCCAATTGGCGTTTAAAGTTGGAATTCCTTTTTTAAGGAAAGAAATTATTGCGATGATGATGAGGATTGCGAAAAAAATAGTCATAATTAAATATTTTTAGGATTTTGTTAAAATTTAAAAATGAAACCTAATATTTTTCTCATTTACTAATTTTCCAGGGTAATAACCTTATTAATTGTCAACTATTTCCTTACTATAGTTTTACTTATTTCTTATAATTTTCAATAAAAATTTGTTGTGACAAATTGCTTAATTATTGAGAGTAACAAAAAAGAAATTAAAATAGTTTCGTCATTACTAAATGAATTTACTGATGTGAGTTTTACCTATACATCTGAAGTTGAAGAAACTGCATTAAATATTATTTTAAAAAATGATTTTGATCTCATTTTTTTCAATTTAGATAGCCCTAAAATTAACGTATCAGAATTCTTGTTAGATTTAAGAAACTCTTCTAAATCTAAACTTACCTTTATTGGTTTGTCTTCGAAAAAAGAAAGTGCTTATATGGCCTATAAGTATGATTTTATCGATTTTGTCCTAAAACCGTTAACAGAACTTAGTATAAGGAAATGTATTTTAAAGTTTAAAAAAAAGCAAAATGAGAAAATTAATAAAACTATTTGCTTAAAGTCAAATAAAGACTTCAGATATCTTTGCCTTGATGAAATTCTCTTTTTAAAAGCGGATAATAATACAACAGATTTTTATATGTCTGATGGCACTAAAATAGGAGCTTACAAAACATTAAAAACATTTGAAAATTCACTACCAAAAAACTTTTTACGAATTCATAAAAGTTACATTATTAATAGTAATTGTATTTCCAGAATTCACTACGGAAAATCAATATGCACTTTAAGCAATAATCAATATAAACTTCCTTTTACAAAAACTTTTATTGAGAATATTGATTTGATTAATGATTTATATTTTAATAATGTAATTACTTCAAATTAAGTTTTACCATATAAAATAGGAATTTCACTCATAGATATAGTTACTTCACTAAACTCGAATGTATTTACATTTTTAATCCCTTTATTCCTAATATTTTTACAATTGAATATTCAAAGCGTTAAAAAATAAAAACACGCTTTTCATTGTGCACAATTTTAAATGAGCGGTAAAAATACGGCTCAAAAACAACATTGTTTAATCTTAAAATTTTTGCATTATGAAAACATTTAAAACACTTTTATTTTTAGCTTTATTTTCAATTTCTTTAACTTCTTGTACAGACCTTGAAGAAGATGGTTCAAACATTGATATAGAAAATACTATGTCTGATACTGGAGGCGATAAAACTAATCCAGATGGTACAAAAGACTAAAATATATTGATTTCCTAAAATAGTTAATAATTTTTTTATGAGCCTTTAACTTAAAATTAAAGGCTTTTTTTATCTTTGATGTTAAAAAGTGAAAAACAAACAAATTATTAATTTTTTTTTTCTTTATATTTTTTTCTTCTTTTTTCAATCTTGTAGTTTGAAAAAAGAAGAAAAAAATATTTTAACACTTCAAAAAGATAGTCTCTCAATTTGGATAAAAAACTCTAAAAACACTGAAATTCCAAATGATAAAAGACGTAAATTTCTAGATAAAAGTTATAACTTTATTTTATCTGAGTCTGCTGATTCCACAAGTCTTAGAAAATTAAGCGATGTTGCATATCAAACTTTTAAGGTAAAAGATACTTTATTATTTAAACTAAGAAACGAAAAGGTTATAAGTCTGGCCTCAAAAGTAAAAGATTCTTTTTCTTTAGGTGATTCACACTGGAATTATGCTACTTATTTTGTCAGAACTGAAAAATACGAAAAAGCATATTATCATTTTAATCTAGCTGAAAAGTATTTTAAAAGTTATAAATATTATGTAGGTAAAATGTTAGTTGGTAAAGCTTTTATAAAAGGCAGGTTTTCAGACTATACAGGTAGCGAACAAAATCAAATTAAAGCTATAAAAATTTTTAAGGAACTTAAAAAGTACAATGATTTATTAAATTCTTACACATCTTTAGCGGTAATTCAATCTGATCTTAAATTATACGATAAATCACTTTTTTATTACCAGAAAGCTTTAGAATATTCTTCAAAAGTAAATAATAAAAATAAAATAAGTTTAAATAACAATATTGGTATGGCATATCTCGAGAAAGGAGATTATCCAAAAGCTATATCTTATTTTAAGCAAGATTTAAACTTAAACTTCAAAAAAAATAACCCTAGAGAATACGCAAGAATTCTTGATAATTATGCATATTGTAAATTGTTAAGTAATGATACTGTAAGAATAAAAAAAAGTTTCTATAAGGCTTTACAAATAAGAGATAGTTTAAAACATAAAGATGATGTTTTAACGAGTAAAATTCATTTAGTTGAGTACTATAAGTTTTTAAAAGATACTTTAAAAGCAAAAAAATATGCTTTAGATGCTAATAAAATAGCATATAATATTAAAAACAGTAGAGATTATTTAAAAACTCTTAAATTATTGGCATTTTTAGACGCACAAAATGCTAAATATTACTTAAAAAACTATATTTCTTACTCAGATAGTATATTGAATGTAGAAAGAACTTATCAAAACAAATTTGCAAGAATTTCTCATGATACCGATGAATATATTGAAGAGACTGAAAGACTATCTCAACAAAAAATTTGGATAAGTATAATATCTATTAGTACAATTTTTATTGTAATTTTATTCTACTTTTTGAGAGTACAAAAGGTAAAAAACGAAAAACTACTACTTGAAACCGAGCAACAAAAATCAAATGAAGAAATTTATTTATTAACTCTAAATCAACAATCTAAATTAGAAGAAGAGAAAGTAAAAGAGCGTAACAGAATATCAGAAGAGTTACACGACGGGATTTTAGGAAAGCTTTTCGGTACCAGAGTAGGTTTAGGGTTTATAGAAATAAATTCTAATGAAAAAAATCAAAAGCAATATCAACTCTTTTTAGATGAGCTTCAAAATGTAGAGAAAGAAATAAGAGATGTTTCGCATAAATTAAGTGATAATTTTGATAAATCTGAAGTTAATTTTAAAACGATAATTAAACAATTAATAATTAGTAAAAGTAAAATAGGAGGTTTTAAATATGATATCTCTTTTGATGAAAATATAAACTGGTACCATTTTGATGGAGTTGTTAAAGTTAATTTGTATCGAATTATTCAAGAGGGAATACAAAATATTATTAAATATGCAGATGCAACCATAGTAACAATAAATTTTAGTTTGAAAAATAACAATTTAGTTTTATCTTTAGCTGATAATGGTATTGGATTTGATGTCAAGAAAAAAAACAATGGTATCGGTATTAAAAACATTAAATCCAGAGTACAAAAATTGAATGGTATTTGTAAAATTTCTTCATCTTTTAACAATGGAGTAGAAATTAATATCGAAATACCGTTAAACTAAGAAAAAATGGAAAGAAAAAAGTGTTCGGTATTAATAATAGATGATCATCCTTTAATTTGTGATGCTTACATTAATGCTCTAAATTTAGTAGAAAAAGAAAACCCTAGTTTGGTATTTAAAATTACTTTGGCACATAATTGCGATGATGCATATAAGAAAATAAAAGAATCTTCAAGTAGAATTTTAAAATATCAGTTAATTTTTCTAGATATAAAACTACCTCCTTCAAAAGATAGAAGAATACTTTCTGGGGAGGACTTAGCTCTTAAAATAAATGAGTTACTTCCAGAAGCAAAAGTAATTATTTCAACTACGTATAATGATAATTATAGAATATATAGTTTACTAAAAAATTTAAATCCTGATGGGTTGTTAATAAAGAATGATATTACAGCAAATGAACTTGTGAATGCCATTACTTTAGTCCTTGAAAGTCCACCCTATTATAGTAGCTCTGTTTCTCAAACAATAAGAAACGAAATGTTAAATGATCTTCTTTT
This sequence comes from Polaribacter sp., assembly GCA_020631275.1. Classification (GTDB taxonomy): domain Bacteria; phylum Bacteroidota; class Bacteroidia; order Flavobacteriales; family Flavobacteriaceae; genus Polaribacter. The sequence goes on from JAHDHO010000005.1 coordinate 35,437, forward strand.
AGATAAAATTGATAGAAGACTTTTATATGAATTGTCTATTGGAACAAAAACTAAAGATTTACCAATAATATTACCTTTATCTATTGCAGGAGTAGAAAAACGTAAAAGAAATTTAAAAAGTATTTTTAATGTTTCTAAGCTTGAAGATAAAGATTTAATTGAAAAAGCCCGAGAGAAAGGGTTTATTTAAAAAAATAAAAATCTAGTATTTTCCATTTAAAAAAGTACTCATATTTTGCCTTAATATATTCTGAATTATTTCTTGTTAATTTCGTTTTACTTTCAAGAAATTCATAATTATTAATATTTCCAAGTAGATATTGTTTTTGAACAATATCAAAAGCTTGTTTTTGAGTGTTAAAAGCTATTTTGGCAGCCTTTAAATTTGATTCTGCAGTGTTTACATCATTATAGGCTATTTTAATTTTATTTCTTAAAACTTGTCTTTTATTCTTCAAATCTATTTCAGAAATTTTTAATTCTTCTTTAGCTTTTTTATTGTTTTCTATTGTTGAAAAACGATTGAAAATAGGAAAAACTGCGGACAAACCTATGTAGTGAGTTCTATTATTATTTAATTGAACCCAAAAACCATTAGGCTCAGTCTGATTTGTTTCTTGGTTAAAAACTAAATCTTCCTGACCTAAAATATGAAAATAATTGCTACTATATGAATAGTTTAAATTAATTCTAGGATAAAAGCTTGCTTTAGAAATCTTAATATCTTTTTTTCTCAGCTCTAGATTTATTTTTGAAGAAACTATTTCTGGGTTTCTATTTAATACATCCTCTGTAAGTTTTATATCTTTATTTAGTGAATTCTTAATCTTAATCTCTTCAATATCAAAATTAATAAATTGCTTTATACCTAATAATTCTTGAAGTTCTATTAAACTATTTTGTACGTTATTTTTAGCGATATTTTTTTCTTTTTGATCTGAAGATAGTGTAGATTCTATTTCTAAAACTTCTCGTTTTCCAATCAAAGCTTTTTCGTAAAGCTTTTTTAACCTATCATAGTTTTGTTTACTAATATCAACTTGTTGTTTGGTAACTAAAAAGATTTCTTTATTAAATAATACTTGTAGAAATTTATTTGTAATATTTAAAGCTAAATCAAACCTTATCTTTTCAATCTTTATCTCAGACTTACTTTCTTCAAGTTTAGATTTCTGTAATTTATATTTATCCGAAAAACCATTAAAAATATTTAAAGATGAAGATAGGCTAAAGCTATTCGAACTACTTTCTCTTTGACCAACATTTGTAGAAACATTAAATGAATTTCCTAGTGATAGATTTTGAGATGCATTAAAATTTGCATCTGGCAAAAAATTTCCTTTAGATATTTTTGTATCGCTAACTAATATCTCTGTTCTTATTTTTTGTTTTATTACTTCAACATTGTTTTCTTTAGCATAACTTATACATTCCTCTAAAGTCCATTTTTTTTGAGAATGTAAATTATTAGAAACAATAATTAAAAAACTAAAAATTAGATATTTCAATATGTTTTTCATTAGCTTTCTTTTTTACTTAACAAAGAATACATTAAAGGTATAAAATACAAACTTATAAAAGTTCCAATAAGCATTCCTCCGATAACCGTTAATGCCAGTGGTTTTTGTAGTTTAGCTCCTAAGCCATCCATAAATAAAAATGGTAATAACGCTAAAATAGTGGTTAAAGAGGTCATTAAAATAGGTTTTAATCTTAATTTACCTCCTAATTTTATAGCTTCTTCAATAGTTTTGCCTTCTTTCCTTAACATATTTATGGTGTGTAATTTTAAAATACTATCATTTATAATTACTCCACTCATTACTACTATCCCTATTGCAGCCATCACATTAATTGTTCCACCAAACAACCAAAGTAATAACAATGCACCACCAATATCTATTGGTATTTCCAATAAAATAATAATAGGTTGCCACAAAGACTCAAATTGAGCTGCCATAATAAAATAAAGTAATAATACCGCTACCAAGATTACTATTAATAATTGATTACCTAATTCTTGTACATCGAAAAAACTACCACTAAAATTAATATTAAAATTACTTTGATTTTGAAATATGCTTTGTATTTCTTCAATTTTCTTCTCAGGTTTTTTTTGAGTTTTAATATTGAAAGCTAAAAACTCACCAGCTCTGTTAGCTGTAATCGATTTGTATTGGTTGGAAGGGTATATTCTAATTAAATTTCTAACAGCTATTAATTCTTTGTTTTTATTTTTTACGAATAATTCAGAAATCATTTTATCGAAAGCTTCATTTTCATAATTTAATTTAATAGGAATAAACTTTTGAGCAGTTTTTAAATTATCTATAAAGTTTTGATTAAAAGTAGTTTTCAGCTCATTTACTAAATCATCATAAGAAACATCATATAGTAAAACATTTTCATGAAGCACTTCTATAAATGCTGTTTGTTTTAAGGGTATTTCAGAGTTTGTATAACCATTTAATAGTTCTTGTATATCTTGCACCTTATTTTCAGTTGGCACCTCTAGAGAGCCTCTTGAAGATATTTGTGCAACTAACTCCTCTTTCTCATTTCCAAATAAATATTGAAATATATTTTTTGGAGCATCTAATGAAATTGTTGCATTTGGATATCTCCTTAAAAGTTTTACTTGAAGTTCTTTTTTTAAATTCTCAATTTCATTTACCGTCTTTGTTTGTAAGTATATAGATGCTTCAGAAAAACTCTTGCTATTATCTCTTTCTAATAAGAATTGTTGCTCTCCAACTTTAGAAAAAACCGTGTTCAGTGTTTTCTCATTTTTAAATAAAATTTGTATTCTATTTTGGTTTTCATCAACATTAATATTCTCGTTCCAATCTACATACAAGATTGCCTCATTTTGATTTGTATCTGGCAATTGTGAATAGGGCATGGTTAAAAATAAAATGATTGCGAGTAGAAAACTTGTTATAGAAATACTATAAACAATTACTTTTCTTTTGAAAAAGAAGTGATAACCTCTCTCATACCAATTTTCAATTTGCTGAGTTTTTACATTAAATTGTAACCATTTCTCTATTTTAAAGTTTTTATTCTTTAACTGTTTATAGATTACAGGTATTAGTAATATAGAAACCAATAGAGAAGAAAATAAACCAATAGCAACTGCCAATGCCTGGTCATAAAATAATGCACCTGTAATTCCACTTAAAAAAAGCAGTGGTAAAAAAACAGAACAAGTTGTTAAAACGGAACTTATTAAAGGTGTTATAATTTCGTTGGTTCCTTTTACACAAGCATTTATTAAATTTTCTCCAGTTTCTAATTTTTGTGTTATGTTGTCTATTACAATAATTGCGTTGTCTATCATCATTCCTACACCCAGAATTAAACCAGAAAGTGAAATTATATTTATTGACAAGCCAAATACATACATAAATAAAACACTAATTACTAATGAAATTGGAATACTTAGCGCAATTATTAAAGGAGATTTTACATCTTTTAAAAAGAAAAACATAATCATAATTGCTAAAAGGCTTCCTATCCATAAACTCGATTTTAAATTATCTATAGAAAGTTTTAGTAATTTTGTCTGATCTTGATTTGTTGAAAATTCTAAGTCAGGGTAATCTTCATTAAAAGAATTTGTTACTATCTCCAAGGCTTCTTTTAACTCATATACTCTTGCATCAGCTTGTTTAATAATCGATAAAACAATCGCCCTTTTTCCATTTAAATAAACTAATCCTTTTTCTTTTTCTGATTGTAAACTAACCTTGGCTAAATCTTTTAACTGAAATAATTTATCATTTATATTTAAATAAATTGTTTCAATATCTTTTATGTTTTTAAGCGGATTGGCAAACTTAAAATTATATTGATAAATTCCATTTTGTACCAATAGGTTTCCAAGTTCAAAGTTATTTTGTTTAATTGCATTAATTAACTCATTTGTACCAATTCCTAAACTTTGTAACTTTTGAGTATTAGGAGTAACTGAAATTTCTGGTTTTGTTAAACCACTAATATCTGCAAGAGCAATATCTGGTAATTGTTCTATTCTTTTTTTTAAAACAGTTTCTGTAAAATTACTTAATTCTAAAAATTTTTCTTTAGAAAAATTTTCTTTTAATGAGACTGTTAAGTTAACAATAGGAATATCTGTGGCAGAAGCTTTTATAACTTTAGGTCTTTCTAAATCTCTAGGTAAATAATTTAATGAAGCATCTACTTTTTCATTAACCTCAATAAAAGCTAAATTGGTATTTGTACCATATTCAAAGACTAACCTTAGGGTCGCAAAACCATCTCTTGTTTCTGAGGTTATATCTTTTAAGTTACCAACCTGAAGTAGCTGATTTCTTAGCGGTCTTATTAAGTTTGTTTCTAATTCTCTAGTTGTATTGTTAGGATAACTAACTTGAACTGTAATTTCTGGTATTGGAATATTAGGCATTAAAGAAGTTGGAATTCTTGATGAAGAAACAACACCTAATAATAAAAAGGCGAGGGTAGCCATAAAAACGGCAATAGGTCTATTTATTAGAAACTTTACCATAGTTTCTAATTATCTTATATCAGTTTCTTTATCGATAAAAGTAGTATTAACTTTAGCATCGTGAGATAAATTTAAATTACCTGAAACTATAATAGTGTCCGAAACTTTTAAACCTTTTTTAATGGCATAACTATTATTATTTTCTCCAGCCACTTCTACATAGTTCCATTTTGCCAATCCTTTTTCTAGCGTAAAAACAACTTGCCTATTTGAACGTAAAACTAATGCTTCTTTTGGTATCACAATAACATCTTTTAAAGGCTTATTAATTAAAACTTTTACATTCATACCATCTAGTAAATGAGTTTCTTTACTTAAAACTTTGGCTCTAATTTTAATTAACCCATTTTCATCTACCAATGGATTTATTTCTGTTATAATACCTTTTAATAATTGGTCTTTATTTACAAAAGATTGTATCTCTACATGCTGACCTTTAGAAACAAACTGAAATTCATTTTCTAGAATCGAAAAGGAAACTTCTAAATTATTTGGATTAATTAACGTACAAAAAACTTCAGATGAAGTGATAAAGTCTCCTTCCTTTTTTTCTAAATTAGCTATAACACCATAGAATGGAGCTTTTAGTATTGTCTGATTATATTCAATTTGAGCTCTATCCAAATTATTTTGTGCTTCCAATAGACCACTTCTTATTTTAAGGTTTTCTAAACTAGATACTTTAATGTTAGATCCAAAGTTTATTTTTTCTTCTTCAAATTTGTTTTTTGCTTTTTGCAATTCAATTTTTGATTTTTCTATACTGTTTTTTAAAAGAGCATTATCTAAATAAGCAATTAACTGATTTTTAGTTATTTTTTGTCCGTTTAAAAAATTAACCTTTGCTAATCTATCGGCTTTAATAAAACGTAATTCAACTTTAGAGATAGAGTTTACTTTACCATTAATTTTTATTTTTTTATAAAAAATATTAGATCCTATTATGGATGTTTTAACTCGAACTTGCCTCTCAAGTTCTTTTTTTGATTTTTTATTTTGATCTATATTATTTGTTTGTTTTGTACAAGAAAGAATTAATAGAATAAATAAGTATTTGTAAATTTTCATAAAGGTAGAACCAATTTGTTTTTAGAATAAAATCATAAAACATAGATTTTTAATCAACTTGGTGAACATTGCGAAAAAGAGGCATGGGGAACCGGCTTTCCTATAGTAAATTGACATGTTTGGCATTTCAAAGTTCTCCACTGTGGATTAAAAATTGTTTCATCTGGTGTGCATACAACTTTACCTTCATTTTCATGTTCAATTACATTTGCATGGGCATAACTAATAGTTATCCCTAATGTAAAACTAACTAATATGA
>JAHDHO010000166.1 GCA_020631275.1 Polaribacter sp.
TAATTTGTCTACGATAATCGCTTTTACTCTTGATGCAATGTCTGACATAATTTTTTAATTTTAAATTTTAAATCGGGGCAAAAATACAAATCTTATTAATTATAACTAATTTTTGTCCCAAAAATGATTATTAAAAGTAAATAAAATATTTTAATCTTTACTTAAAACAATCAGTTTGTTAATAATTATTCTTTTTTTTGTAGCTTAGATAAATAGATATGAAGCGTATTGTTGTTTTTGCTTCTGGTTCGGGTTCGAACGCAGAAAACATTATTAAGTTTTTTAATCATACTAAAACCGCTAAGGTTACTAAAGTGTTGTGTAACAATGAACATGCCAAAGTTTTTGAGCGATGTAAAAACCTAAATATTAACTGTTTACATTTCAATAGAAATGATTTTTCTAAAACAGATTATATATTAAATATCTTAAAAAACGAAGCAGATTTTATTATTCTTGCTGGGTTTTTATGGCGAATTCCGCAAAAAATAGTCGATACTTTTCCTAATAAAATCATTAATATTCATCCGGCATTATTGCCAAAATATGGCGGAAAAGGAATGTACGGAAAGCATGTTCATAAAGCTGTAAAAGATAATAACGAAACCGAAACAGGTATCACAATTCATTATGTTAATGAAAATTACGACGAAGGTGCTATCATTTTTCAATCAAAAACAGCTTTAAACGAGCAAGATACTCCAGAAACGATTGCAGAAAAGATTCATGTATTAGAGCAACGCTACTTTCCGAAGGTTATAGAAGAAGTTATTTTAGCTACAAATGAGTAAGAAAAAGTTTTATGTTGTTTGGAACGGACGTAAAAAAGGTATTTATACGTCTTGGAATGTTTGCAAGAAACAAATTGATGGTTTTGAAGGTGCGCAATACAAATCTTTTGCAAGCTTAGATGATGCTGAAATTGCGTTTTCTAAAAATTTTACTGATTACATTGGTAAAAACACCAAAAAACCGACACTTTCTACTGCTGATAAAACAAAATACGGCAAACCAAATTTAGAGAGTATTTCTGTAGACGCTGCTTGTGCAGGAAACCCCGGTAAAATGGAATACAGAGGTGTTCTTACTCATAATAAACAAGAAATTTTTAGAAAAGGGCCTTACGCTAAAGGAACCAATAATATTGGTGAGTTTTTAGCTTTGGTACATGGTATTGCACTTTTAAAAAGCAAAAACAAAGAAGATATTCCTATTTATTCTGATTCTAAAATTGCCATGAGTTGGATTAAACAAAAAAGATGTAAAACCAATATGCATTTTGATGCTTCTAATAAAGACATCTTAGAATTGATTAAAAGAGCAGAAAAATGGTTGAAAGAAAATACTTTTAAAAACCCAATTTTAAAATGGGAAACCAAAGCTTGGGGAGAAATTCCTGCAGATTTTGGCAGGAAGTAATTGATAATTTCGGTAGTAGTTTTTATTCTATTTTTTTTAGAATTAACTACTACCAAAACTATTTCTATTTAGTACAAAACGTATTTATTCTTTAATATTAAATACCTTATCTAACTCTTCTTCTAAATTATCTTCATACTCTACTCTTTTTAATATTTTTCCTTCTTCACTAATAATAAAAGTAGTGGGTATTTGTTCAAGGCTATAGTTTAAAGCAACAGGGTTACTACCCATACGTAAAAGATTTGAAAAATCTGGCCAACTTAATTGTAACTTCTTACTCGCATTCTCCCACCTACTTCTTTCCACATCAAAAGAAAAACTAACTATTTGAAAGTTTTCATTTTTATACTTTTCTATTATGGTAGGAAACTCTTCTTTTATTTGTTTTACACAAGGGACACACCAACCTGCCCAAAAATCTAAAAGAATTACTTTGCCTTTATAATCTGATAATTTAATTGTTTCTCCTTTTAAGTTTTCAGCAACAATATCAACAAAATCATCACCTTCCTCCAGGGGTTTTGTACTTAAAAAAGTATCTAATTTCTTACCGTAACTAGAATTTTTCATTTTATCTGATAACAAATTAAAATATTCTTGTGAACTCTCTTTAGGAAATACTTTTCTAAAATTTAAAATTTCAGATATCGAAAAATAATTATTCGGATTTTCTAAAAAAAATTGTAATGAAACTTTTTTAATGGTATCGAAATTTTTATCTGCATATGTATCAAACTCCTCTTTAGTAATTATTTTTTTACTGATTTTTTGATATTCTCGACCTCTATTATCATGAATTGGATCGGTTAATTCTTTGTAGCGTAGTGCAACTTCATTTGTTTTGCTACCAATACTAAGTTTATTAAAATTAATATCTTTTTCAGATAATGGTTCTATTGAAGCATTTATTTCTATTTCCTTGTTTTCTAACCAAAAATCAGGATAAATTTCATGCTCTTTTGTTATAAAACTAATTGGCACGGGATCATTTAACTTACCTGCAAACGCAAATTTATTATTTAATACAATAGTAGAATCAATCATGTTCCATGTATCACCATTAAATAAATAAACCATAGTGCTATCTTTTAAACCATTAATATTGGCCTTAATTGTAAAACCTTCTTTAGGTTTAGAACATGATAAAATACAGATTGTTAAAAATGTTAGTAGTAGTTTCTTTTTCATAGTTTTAAAGTTTAGTTAATTTTCATAGCTTATTAATAATTAATTGTTTGCATCAAATATTATACCATTACAAATTATACCCAATACTAAACATTATAATTCTTGGTAAAATAAAGGTTTTAGAATCTGAAACTACATAATCTGAAAAACGATTGCTTTGTTTAAATTGTGCATTAAATAAATTTTGTGCAGATATTTTATAAGACCAAGCAGAGTCTTCTTTTTTATAAGAAAGTGTTGCATTGGCAATTTCGTAGGTATTTTTCTGACCCAAATCTTTATTTTCATAAATGCTTTTTCTATAATCAAAATTGAAAATAAAGCCGTCTAAAAAATCGTAATCTACGGTTACAAAAGGTTCTGTGGTTATAAATTTAGAAGTGTTGTTACTAGAAATAAAACGCCCAATATCTCTACTTATACCAAATTCTAGGGTAGGTAAATTATCGAACATCGTTTCGAAACCAACCTCGTAATTATAGCTATTATTTTTATTGGTTTGTAGGTTGTTGTCTATTTCTTGTAAGTAACTGCTGTTGTTAAAACCAACATGAAACTTATATTTTATGTCTTTAATGCTTTTTTCTAAATGAATGTTTCCTCTAAGATCTTCGGATGGATTTTGAAACAATTTTGCTGTTAAAAACTGATTGATTCTTTGCGTTTCATCTGTATTATTTACATCAAAAGCGACGGTGTTTCTAACACCTTTTATTTGTTTGTTGTAATTTAAATTGGCAAACAGCATTAAACCTCTGTACAAACTAAAGCGGCTATAATAAATTCTTGCAGCATGAAACAAGTTGTTTTCTAAATTTTCGTTTCCTTTAAAAACAGAATTATACGATTGTAAATAGAAGCGATTGGCAAACCTACTCGCATCAGAAAAAGAAGTTTTTAAATTGTAATTAATAGTAATTTTTTTCGATTTATTAAACTCAATTTTTGCTAAAAAATCTGGTAAAACCACCCATTTGTTTTTTGTGGTTTGTGTTTGCTGATTTAACTGCCAATTATAATTATGTAAAAAAGCACCTTGTTTTAACGTAAAAATGCCTGTTCTAAACTTGTAATGCATTCCTACAAACAAATCATTTAATTTAAAATTAAGATTGTTACCAAACCCACCATTAAAAAAATTATTGATTGTTCCGTTATCTAGTTTTTGACTGTCATCCGTAGAAAAATCTTCATTTAAAAACTTATTACCAACTGTGGTATAAATATGATTGCTGTTATTGATTTCCCAAAAATGCTTAAAAACAAAATCTATATTTTGCTCTTGGGTATTTTTATCTTGCAAAATTCTTAATAAATCTTGGTTATTATCCGTAGGAATTAAACCTTGTAAAATTGGGTTTTCGGTTTCCCAAAAAGCATTTTGATTGTTTTTATCTAAAACATAACTAAACACAGAAGAAAACGTATGTGCATCATTTTGTCTTTTGTGCCATTCTATATTCTGATTAATGTACGTAGCTTTTAAATTTCTATCTGTTGTAATTAAATTTGAAGTAGCGTTTACTATAGAATTTAAACTATTATCAATAGTATTATTAGTTCTTTTTACCTGCGTTCTTACGTACCATTTTTCTTTAGAATTAGGTGTATACTCTAAGTTTAAATTTCCAATTCCTAATAAATTATCTGCAATTGTTTTGTTAGTTCTTGCTTCTGTAAAAGTCGTATATTGGTTAAAATCTTCTTTAAAATTGGTAGTTTCTGTACCAGAAAAAATGGCAAAACCAGAAACATCTAATTTAGAAGTTGCCGTTTTTGTAATGTTAAGTGCGCCAAACTTTTGTTTGCTTTTTAATACATCATTGCTTTGCATAAATTGCGAAAAAGCGCCTCCTTTCCAATTAAAATTACCGCTAAAAATGGCATTTACACCACCAGAAAAACTCATATAATCTCTAAACGTAAATGTTTTTTCGCCAACATTATTTAAGTTTCCTATAAAATTTACGTTGATTTTGGGCGAGTAATAAAATAAATTAGCACTGGTTTTATAAAAATCTTCATTGCCTTTACCAACTTCTACATCACCAAAAAGAAACCGTTTTTTATCTTCTTTTAGTTTGATGTTCATTGCCATTTCATCAGAATCTGTTAGTCCTTTTAAAAAAGCAACTTCATTATAATTGTCTATTACTTCTACATTACCCACAGCATTTGCAGGAATATTTTCTACGGCCAATTTAGAATTACCTCCAAAAAACTTTTTGCCATCTACCAACATTTTGGTTACCTTTTTGCCTTGCACAGTAACACTACCGTTTTTATCAACTTCTACACCTAGTAATTTTTTTAAAACATTTTTAAGTTTGCGTTCAGAACCGTCTGTAAATTTATCTGTTTTATAGGTTGTGGTATCACCTCTAACTGTTACTGGCATTTCAATAACAATTTCATCTAAACTTTCTGAAGATTGTTGTAATACAAAATCTTTTTTAGTGTTTTTAAAAGCAATAAACTGATATTCTATAGGCTTGTAACCTAAATAAGAAATACTAATGTTAATAGTATCTCCTTTTTCTAAAAGCAACTTATAATAACCGTCATTATCTGTTATTGCAAATTTTAGATTTTTAGAAACATCTTTGGGCTTTGCTATAACATTTGCATACGGCATTGGGTTTTGTAAACTGTCTTTTACAGCTCCAGAAAGTGTTATTTTTTGGGCGAAAAATGAAATAGATACACCAAAAAACAATACTAATAGACTTTTCTTTTTCATAAAAACTTTTATTGTTTTTTTAAATCTTTCTAGAACGCTTCTCCTCTTTTTCTAGATTCTTCAGCTTTCATTT
>JAHDHO010000167.1 GCA_020631275.1 Polaribacter sp.
CACTTAATTTTGTCTAATTCGTAAATATACGCATTCTTAAAGAATGAAAAAATAGGTTTTTAAAACTTATTATGGCTATTTTTAATTAGTACATCAAATATAAATTAACATTTTTTACATATTCTATTTCTTTTAGAATTTGTTTTAATTTAATTAGAATTCGATTAAAAATAAATTTTTTTTAAGTTTCAAAACACAGGTAAAATGTTTAATAAAATATTAAATAGTTAAATTTCAAACAATTTGTTATATTTTTAATCCCTGAATTCAGGGATATTTACACTAAATATGTGATTTTCTTATATAATTCAATTATTTTTTTTTAGATTGAAATGTTTTTAGATAGAAAACTGATCATTTTACCTTCTAAAAATTGCTAGCAGAAAAAAAAGAAAAAGAATGTTTTAAAAATTGCGCACATTCCTTTTTAAACTTTTATTTGAGACCTTAAACAAGAAGATATTCTTGTATGATATTTTGAACGTAATTATTACGTTCTGCACGTTTATATAATAAATTTAAAAATAATTAAAAATGAAAAAAGTAATATTTATGTTAGCTTTTGTGCTAATGAGTGGCTTTAGTTTTTCTAATAACGAAGCCTTAAAAGGAAAAGAAGAAGTTAAAGAAAATGATGATTTTGGTGTTTGTCGATTTAGTTATCAACTAATTGCAACTAACTCAATTACTGGAGAACAAAGAACATATACTTATACCAGATCAGTGGAGGCTGATTCTGAGGCTGAATGCAATTATTACGCAAGAGCATCTAGATCAATTCAAGCAATGTTATTAAGTGAAGAACTTAATTAATAATTTATACATCAAAGACTTGATTTTATCAAGTCTTTGATTTAATATTTATAAGGATGAAATGTAAATTTATTATTTTAATACTCTTTTTTACAAATTTAAATATTTTAGCCCAAAATAAATCTAATAAGATTTATTTGGAATATCGAGTAATGCGGAATAGAATACCAAGCACAGAGTACTTAATATCTAATGGTAAAAATTCACTTTACACTACAAAATTTATAAACTTTGATAATAAAAAGAACAACTTCAAGAAAGATGAAGAAAATACTATAAAAATAGAGCAGAATAAAATAAAAATTAATAAACTAAAATACTTTACAACGCAAAACTCTAATATTCTTTACTTTTCAAGTATTTTCCCTAATGGAAAAAAAATAATTGCTGTAGATAGTTTACCAGAGTATACTTGGAAAATTAATAAAAAGGAAACAAAACAAATTAACAATGTAACCTGTTACAAAGCAACAACAATTTTTAGAGGATCTAATATAACAGCTTATTACACATCAGAAATCCCAATAGATGCTGGTCCTTTTAAATTTAAGGGTTTACCTGGTCTTATTTTAGAAATTTATAACACAGATACAAAAGGTTCTAAATATTCTTGGAAACTAAAAAATTTTATTTACCCTTTTAATGAAAAAGTTAATTTAGTTTTTAACGAAGAAAATTATAAAGAAAATTTAGTAACCTATAGAAGTATTGTAGAACAATTTGATAAAAAAATGGATAATTTCAATAAAAAGTCTTTATCTAATATGCCAAGAGGAAGTCGGTTAATTTTGGAAAAAAGTGAACGAAGTGGCATAGAAAAAATTTATGAATGGGAGGAAGAAACAACACAAAACTAAAATTTCTAATTATACTTTTATTTTTTTCAAAATCGATGCTTTTCGCAAAAAAAATCTGGAATTATTAAAACAATAAAAAATCGAAAATTTCCATGAATAATACTATTTTAATCATTTCTATTTTATTTTGCAGCATACCATTAATTTCCCAAAACAATAATTTATATGTTGAATATGAAGTAATATACAACACGTCTAGCCCAAGAATAAAAAAATCCATTTTAAAAACTGAAGGAAATATAAAAGCTGAATATATCGAATTTCCTGAATATAAATTATTAAAAAGTAGTGAACAAAAAGAACCTTCTGAAACCACTAAAACTGTAAATTATAATACCAAAGGAACTCTTAGAAGAATTAAAACTAACCTTGTTGAAAAAAAAATATCATCAATAGAAACGATAATATTTGATAAAATTATCTACAATGTAATTGAAGGTTTACCAAAAATAAAATGGAATACAAACTATACTGAAACTAAATTAATAGGAAAATTCAATTGCTTCAAGGCAACATCTTCATTTCGGGGTAGAAACTATATAATTTGGTATGCTGAAAAGATTCCTATTGGTTTTGGACCATGGAAATTATTTGGAGCACCAGGTCTTATACTCGAAGCTTACGATGATACTTTTACTTATAAATGGATTGTAAAAAAAATTACACAAGAAAATAAGGAATTCGAACAAAAAATAAAAAACTTAAATTACGATAAAGAAATAAATTTAAAAGATTTTGTTGATAAAAAATATGTAAACCCAATAAGCGCAAAAAGTTTAGAAAACAAGATAACAAGTAAACTACCTAGAGGAGTAAACTTAAAGGTTAAGAAAAATCCAAATAGACAAGGAAAAGAACTAATTTTCGAATGGGAAAAAGAAACAACAAAGAATTAAAATTTCTAGTAATACTTTTATTTTTTCAAAACCTCTGTTTTTCTCAAGCCAAAATTTCTGGCATTGTTAAAGACGCAAAAAAAAACCTATTTTCTGCAAGTGTAATTTTAAAAGACAGCATAAATAATATTGTAGATTACACGTATGCCTCAGAAAAAGGCATTTATCAATTTTCTACAATAAAAAAAGGAAAATTTAACATCACTTTTTCATCCTTAGGCTATAAAACTAAAACTATTTCTTTTGTAATTACCAATCAAAAAAACATAAAACTAGATGCTATTTTAGAAGAAAAACCTTTTGAGCTTAATGAAATTATTATTGAAGCAGAAAAAGCGATTAAACAAAAAAAGGACTCCATTACTTTTAAAACAAAGTTTTTTGTAAACGGTACAGAACAAACCGTTGAGGATTTATTAAAAAAAATACCAGGTTTAAATATAGATAGCCAAGGAACTATAAAAGTGGGCAATCAAGAAATAGAAAAATTGATGATTGATGGCGATGATCTATTTGAAAAGGGTTACAAAATTCTTTCTAAAAACATGCCTGCGTATCCAATAGAAGAAGTAGAGGTTTTAAAAAAATACTCTAACAACAGGTTATTAAAAGGTGTAGAAGAAAGTAACAAAGTTGCCCTAAATTTAAAAATGAATGAAAATGCAAAACGTATTTGGTTTGGAAACACCACAATTGGTTTGGGTAATAATAACTTCTATGAATTGAAAGGAAATTTAATGAATTTTGGCAAAAAAAATAAATACTATTTTTTAACCAATCTAAACAATATTGGTTATAATGCTACTGGCGACATACAAAGTTTAATTAGACCTTTTACAGCAAATGAAGCTGGTTCTATTGGCAATGATATGCAAGTTGGTAATTTGCTAAATTTATCTAAAGGAAGTTTAAATTTTAAAAAAGGTAGAACCAATTTTAACAATGCAGAATTACTTTCTTTAAACGCTATTTTCAACCCTAACAAAAAAGTAAAAATTAAAACCTTAGGTTTTTTTAATTGGGATGAAACCGATTTTTTTAGAAATAGTACAGACATTTTTAATGCAAACAATACTAATTTTACAAATACAGAAAATTTTACGCTTAGAAACAAAAAAATAATTGGTTTTGGTAAATTAGATTTTACGTATAATATTTCTAAAACCAAAATGTTAGAAAGTGTTACCAAATACAATAGTGGCAATTATAACGCCAATTCTAATTTAATTTTTAATGGGAAATCTACCATCGAAAACTTAGAAAGCAACAACACACTTTTAGACCAAAAAATAAATTACACCAATAAGTTTAAAGACAAGAAAGTGTTATTACTAAGTGGACGTTTTATAAAAGAAGAAACGCCACAGAATTATAGGCTGAATCAGTTTTTGTATCAAGACCTTTTTCCAAATGCAACAAATGCAGACAATGTGCAACAATTAAGTACTAATAAAATGACATATGCAGGCATAAACGTGCATTTATTGGATAGAAAAGAGAATGACAATTTAATAGAACTAAAATTAGGTAACGAGTTTAGAAAAGATAATTTAAAGACCGTTTTTTCTTTATTAGAAGAAAAAACTGTTTTAGATAAACCAACTGATTACCAAAACAATACTTCATACTTGGTAAATAATAGTTATTTAAAAACAAAATACAGGTACAAAATTAAAGATTTTGCTTTAGTTGGTAAATTAGATTTTCACCAACTATACAATCGCTTTACCAATGAAACCATTATAAAAGAAGACACTCCTTTTTATATAAACCCAAGTATTGGTTTCGACTGGAAAATTAATGAGAAAAATAAATTAATGGCTTCTTATGGTTACAATTATAGAAACGCATCTATATTAGAGGTGTATGATAATTTTGTATTGACGGGTTTTAGGTCTTTTACAAAAGGTACAGGTAACTTTAATCAATTAAATGCTTCTAATTTTATCTTTAATTACCAATTAGGTAATTGGAGCGAACGCTTTTTTGCGAATACTTTTCTTATCTATAATAAAAATCATGATTTCTTTTCTACAAATTCTATTATCACTCAGAATTATGCACAAACAGAAAAAATACTAATAAAAGACAACTCTTTTTTAAGTATAAATACCAATTTAGATTATTACTTTAACTTTATTTCTTCTAACTTAAAATTAGAGCTTGGTTATTCTGAAAACAACTTTAAAAACATTATTAACAACTCTAATTTAAGAGAAATAAAATCTAAAACCTATAATTATGGTGTAGAATTACGCTCTGGTTTTTCTGGCATATTTAATTATCATTTTGGTTCTAAATGGAATACAAACACTATAAAAACTACTATAGAAAATTCATTTACAGATAACACTAGTTTTTTAGATTTATCTTTTGTTTTCTCTGATAAATTTGATATTGAAGTCCAATCTGAACGCTACTTTTTTGGAAATTTAGAAAATGATAATACCTATTATTTTTTAGATGCAGAAAGCAGATATGAAATTTTAAAAGACAAACTAACACTTAGTGTTTCCGGTAAAAACTTATTCAATACTAAAACCTTTAGAAATTTTTCTATAAGTGATTTTGGATCTTCAACAACAGAATATCGTTTGTTACCAAGATCTGTTTTATTAAAAATGGAATATCGTTTTTAGTTGATATTAAAATAAAAAAAGCCCTCAAAAATTGAGAGCTTTTAAATATCTTTTAGAATTGAATTACTTCTTAAACTTTAACACTTCACTTCTTCCTTTTTTAAAGATTTTATTACTATTTCCCTTCCCTTTTCGAAGTTCTTTTTGTTCTTCGTAAGATAACTGAATAA
>JAHDHO010000168.1 GCA_020631275.1 Polaribacter sp.
CAATTGTCTATGTTTTTAAAAGGAACACCAAATAGTAAGTTTTCTGTTGAGGTTGTTAGACAAAATAAATCTTTTACTAAAGAAATTATTAGAGAAAAAGTAGTTGTAAATCCGGTTCCGTTTGCAGAAATGATTGATGAAGAAACAGGATACATTACGTTAACTCGTTTTAATGATAAGGCTTCATCCGAAGTAAAAAAAGCTTACAGAAAATTAAAAAAACAAGGAATGAAAAAACTTGTTTTCGATTTAAGGTATAACCCTGGAGGGTCTTTATTAGAGTCTATTAGAATTTCTAATTTCTTTTTACCGAAAGGAAAAAAAATAGTGAGTACAAAAGCGAAAATCAAAAAATGGAGTAATACATATACTTCAAAAAACGAACCTTTAGATTTAGAAATTCCTATTGTGGTTTTAATTAACGAGCGTTCTGCATCGGCATCAGAAATTGTAAGCGGTTCTTTACAAGATTATGATAGAGCTGTAATTATGGGCAAAAGATCTTTTGGTAAAGGTTTGGTGCAACGTTATAGAGAGTTAACTTATGGTACGCAATTAAAACTTACCATTTCTAAATATTATACACCAAGCGGACGTTGTATACAAGAGTTAGATTATGAAAATAGAGATCTTGAAACGGGTAAAATACCAAAGTTTTCTGATAAAGGAATTAATGCTTTTAAGACAGCTAACGGTAGAACCGTTTATGATGGTGGTGGCGTAATGCCAGATATAGAAATTAAAACTTCAGAAAAGAATGAAACAACAGATGCTTTAATTGAATCTAGAGCAATTTTTAATTTTGCTACAGATTATTATTACAATAATTTAACATCTAAAAGTTTAGAAGATTTTAAATTTAGCAATAAAGAGTTTAATCGTTTTACAGAATTTTTAAAGGTAGATACAACATTTACAACAGTGCAAGAATCTTTGTTTAAAAAAGCATTTTTAGCATCGAAAGAAAATAATGTTTCTTCGGAATACAGCAAGATAAAAGAAAAATTAGCGGATGATAAAATTAAAGAAATCTCTAAAAATAAAGATATTATTATAGCACTTTTAGAGGCAGAAATTTTAGAAAGATACTTCTATAAAGAAGGTGTTTACAAGTACAATTTAGAAAATGACGAAGCTATTTCGCAAGCAGTAGCGTTGTTAAACAACCCAACCCAATACACACAAATACTATCAGGTAAATAGTTTTATATTTGTGAAGTAAATTAAGATATGTCAGAAATTAAAAAAATAACAAGAACAAGAGCGCAAGAGTCTACAAATGCAATTGAGAAATTATATATTTCTATGCGCCATTTATTTAGTAGAGGTTTTTATAAGCCTATGGGTGTTTCAGGTGAAACATTGCGTAAATCTTTATTGCTTCTTAGACCAGAAATTTATGGTTCTATCGCAGAAGAAAGAATAGAGTTAAGTGGTTTAACATATGTAATAGAAAGATTGCCAGCTGGTATAGAAGAATGTCAGTTTATAAATTTAACTGCAGATGAAGGATATAAGAATTCTCATTTTGAAGCGATAATTCCGCCAAAAAGAAGAAGAAATTGTTACAGAATTGATAAAGATCAAATGAATATTGAGATTACCAGAGGAAGATCTGAAATCTACGATATTTTAACGCATTTAACGTTTCTTTTTATTGAGTCTCACAAAATCCAAGAAAGAGTTACTTTAAATGATGGTGAAGATTTTACTAGAGAATGGAAAAATTTAGAAGATATTGTTCTTCATCAGAAAGAAATTACAGAGAAAGAAAGAGAAGTTACCATTGTGCATTTAGGTAATATTTTAGGTAGAACTTTTGATGAGGTTTCTAGTATTTACAATACATTTTCAACTGCAGAAAATCCGGATAGATTTTTTCAATTGATTTATTGGTTAGGTAAATTGGCAATAAATGAAGTTTTAGAAAATAATAAAAGAACAGTAACTTTTAGTTCTGTTTTAGTAGAAGAAATTGGGCATCATATTTATGGTGAAATTTGGGCAAATGATATAAAAAAGGTTTTAAATGATAATAAACTATTAGCAAGACCAATTCATATTATTAGCGCAAATATGCATAGTGTTTTAAACTCTGTGTATGCAAAAAATGCATTGCCAAAAGAAGCTAAAAACTTAAAAGGTTTTGAGTTGTATCAATTACTTAGTAATGCAGATAGTAAGCCGCTTCAGAAAAAAGTAAAAGATTTTGCAACTGCAAATGGCCTTATTTATTTAAAAGATACATCTGGTACAAATATTAATGTTCAAATAATTGATACAGCAAGAATAGATTTCGATATTTTATCGTTTTCTAAATTAGAAAAAGTAGAAGATAATGCTGTTATTGTAGTAATGGATTATGCTTTTGGTGAGCAAGCATTCGAAACTATGGATGAATTGCTAAAACCGTATACATGTAATAAAGGTGTGAAAACACATTTAGATGTAAAGTCTGTTTCTATAATGGGTAAAGCCGGAATTTTAGAAGGCGGAAAAGGAGATATAATGATACCTTCTGCACATATTTTTGAAGGAACAGCAGATAATTATCCATTTAAAAATGAATTAGCAAAAGAAGATTTAGAAGGTTTTGGTATCGAGGTTTTTGATGGTTCTATGATTTCTGTTTTAGGAACTTCTCTACAAAATAAAGATTTACTAAAATTCTTTCATGATTCTACTTGGAATGTTATCGGTTTAGAGATGGAAGGAGCGCATTATCAAAAAGCAATTCAATCTGCGTCTAAAATTAGAGGAAATATTTCTGAAAATGTACAAGTAAGATATGCATATTATGCATCTGATAATCCGTTAGAAACAGGTGCAACTTTGGCTTCTGGTGGTTTAGGTATGACAGGTGTAACACCTACTTACGCAATTACTCAAAAGATTTTAGAACAAATTTTTAACAGTTAAACTGTTTTTTAATAAGTAAAAATGGCAACAAATCAACAACCAAAAAACCATACTAATAATAACGAAGAAGAGGTAGATTTAGGATCTTTATTTGTAATAATTGGTAGAGGTTTTTCTAAGTTTTTTAATTTTATTGGAAGTATTTTTAAGGGGATTTTTCATTTCTTTATTTCTATCTTAATTTTCTTAAGAAGTAATTTTTTTAAAATAGCAATAGCGGCAGTTATTGGCTTTACAATAGGTTTATTTTTAGAAGTCAAAAAAGAAGACACATTTGGGTCTACTTTACTTGTAGAACCAAATTTTGAGAGTGCTAGACAACTTTACAATAATGTAAATTTTTATAATGATTTAGTAAAGCAAAAAGATACTTTTAGAATTCAAAGCATATTTCAAATAGATAAAAAATCTGCGGCATCTTTAAAGAAATTCGAAATTGAACCGATTAAAAATAAAAGTGATATTATTAATTCTTATGACGATTTTATTAAATCTGTAGATACTACAACGGTTAAAAGTTACAAGTTTGAAGATTTTAAAAATTCATTTGAAGATTTAGATTATAAACTTCATGAAATTACGGTGATAGCCGCTAAAAATGATGTTTTTGATAAGTTAGGTAGTGTTATTTTACAATCTGTTACAGAAAACAAATACTTTAATAGAATTAAAGAGTTAACTAACGAGAATCTGAATAGAACAGATTCTTTACTTAGACAAAACTTAGGTCAAGTAGATTCTTTAAGAAGAGTTTATATGCAGGTGATGGTAGAAGAAGCTAAAAAGCAATCTAACGGAACAAGCATAGATTTAGGCGGAGAAAAAAGAACAACTAAAGAGTTAGAGTTATTTGAAACTAATAGAAAGTTAAACTCAGAATTAAGAAGTATTGTTGAGAATAAATCAAAAAAATACGAAGTTATAAATGTGATATCAGATTTTCAGCCGATTGGTTATGAAGTTAAAGGCGTTACCAAAAATTTAGGTTTTCAATTAGCAATTGCTTTATCATTATTGGTAATTTTAATTTTATTGATTCTTCAATTAAACACTTATTTAAATACTTATAAAAAGTAACTATGAAATCTATTTTAGTTACTGGTGGTGCGGGGTTTATTGGTTCTAATTTTATTCCTTATTATTTAGAAAAGAATAGTGATTGTAAAATCATTAATCTAGATTTACTTACGTATGCAGGAGATTTAGAAAATTTAAAGGAAGTAGAAAATCATCAAAATTATACATTTTTAAAGGGTGATATTTGCGATAGAGATTTATTAGAAAAGTTATTTGATAAATACAATTTTACAGAAGTAATTCATTTTGCAGCAGAATCTCATGTAGATAACTCTATTAAAAATCCAGATGCATTTGTAAGAACAAACGTTTTTGGAACGTTTAATTTGCTAGACGTGGCTAAAAATTATTGGATGGTTTCGCCAAATAAATATAGAGAAGAATTTAAAAATGCTAAATTTCATCATATTTCTACGGATGAAGTTTATGGTACTTTAGGAGAGCAAGGTTTGTTTACAGAAGAAACTTCATATGCACCAAATAGCCCTTATAGTGCATCAAAAGCGTCATCAGACTTTATGGTTAGAAGTTATTTTCATACCTATGGTTTAAACGTTGTAACTACAAATTGTTCTAATAATTATGGTCCAAAACAACACAATGAGAAGTTAATACCAACAATAATAAGGAAAGCAATTTCTGGAGAAAATATTCCTATTTATGGTGACGGAAAAAACATTAGAGATTGGTTATACGTTTTAGATCATTGTAAAGGAATTGATATGGTCTTAGAAAACGGAAGAGTTGGAGAAACGTATAATATTGGCGGGAAAAATGAAAGAGATAATTTATATATAGCACATAAAATTTGTGATATTTTAGATGAAATTAAGCCAAAAGATAAATCTTATAAAGAGCAAATAAGTTTTGTAAAAGATAGGCCAGGTCATGATTTTAGGTATGCAATTGATGCCTCTAAATTAGAAAAAGAATTAGGTTGGCAAGCTGATGAAAACTTTGAAACAGGTATTTTAAAAACCATTGAGTGGTATTTAAAAAAATATAATTAATATGAAAGGAATAGTTTTAGCAGGAGGTTCTGGTACAAGATTACATCCACTTACATTGGCTGTAAGTAAGCAGTTAATGCCTGTGTATGATAAACCAATGATTTATTACCCTATTTCAACTTTAATTTCTGCAGGAATTAGAGAAATATTAATTATTTCTACTCCGGAAGACTTACCATTATTCAAAAAATTATTAGGCAACGGAAATCAAATTGGTTGCAGTTTTAAGTATGAAGTTCAAGAAAATCCAAATGGTTTAGCAGAGGCATTTATTATTGGAGAAAAATTTATTGGTAAAGACAAAGTTGCTTTAATTTTAGGAGATAATATTTTCTATGGATC
>JAHDHO010000006.1 GCA_020631275.1 Polaribacter sp.
AAATATAGGTTATAATGAAGCCATGAAAAGAGGTAGAGCGCAAGATAAAGCATTGTTAAATTTAATTGCAGACGATACAATTCATACGCATTTAGATATGACAAAAGAAGAATTAAAAGTTATTCTAGAGAAAGTTATAATAGAAACAAATACTATTTTACAAGAAGATAAAATTGCAGGAATGTAATTTTTTTGAAGCTATTCCTGCTTTTCGCACTCGCTTTTTTTATTCAGAAAAGAATAAAAAAGAGCTCAAACAAATGCTACAATCAGGGCTAAACCAATTCATAAAAGCAATTAATTAGAAGTAACAAATAGCATTTTTATAAAGTAAATGAAAAAATATATTGTTTTACTAAGAGGAATTAATGTGTCAGGAAGAAACAAAATTCCAATGGCAGAACTTCGTGATTTATTAAACAATTTAGGTTTTAAAAATGTACAAACATATATTCAAAGCGGAAACATTATTTTAGAATCAATAGAAGGTAAATCTATAACTTGTAATAAAATTAAAGAAGGAATTCAAACCAAATTTGGTTTAGATATTCCTGTAATTGCAAGAACAATTCCCGAATGGAAAAAAGCAATTGCTAAATACCCTTTTCCAACAGACAACACCAAAATAGTTGCGTTTGTTTTCTTAAACAGAAAAGTATATGAAACAAAAATTGAAGTAAAAGATTCTAGTAACGATAAATATTTAATAGATAATGATATGGTTTATATTTATTGTGAAACAGGTTTTGCAAAAACAAAACTATCTAATCATTTATTCGAAAGAAAATTGAATGTTACCGCAACAACTAGAAATTATAATACAATATTAAAATTATTAGAACTGTCAAAATAAAAGAATATGTTAGAAAAAAAAGTAACACCAAGAGGCGCTTATCCACATGTAAAAGTTGTTGGAGATTTTATTTTCGTTTCAGGAACAAGTTCTAGAAGAGCAGATAATTCTATAGCAGGAGTAGATATTATAGACGAAATGGGAACAAAATATCTAAATGCAGAAACACAAACAAGAGAAGTTTTAAAAAATATTGATAAAAATTTACAAACTGTTGGCGCAAGTATAAAAGATGTAGTTGATGTTTCTACCTTTTTAGTAAATATGAATGATTTTGCAGGCTATAATAAAGCATATGCAGAATTTTTTGATAAAGAAACTGGCCCTACAAGAACCACAGTTGCAGTGCATCAATTACCACATCCAGATTTAGTGGTAGAGATTAAAGTAACGGCTTATAAAAAACAATAGATGTTTAAATTAAAAACAAGTCTCAATATAAGAAAGTTCGCTTTTTGTTTTTTAATAATTAGCTTTTACTCTTGTAAACCAAAAACTGCGCTTCCTGATCCTTTAGAAGCAGGCTGGAAAGGAAAAAAGGTTTGTGAAGTTTTGCAAGATAGTGCAGAGTTAAGAGTGTTAAAATGTACGTTTGCTCCTGGAGTTGGTCACGAAGAACATTACCATAAAAAACACTTTGGCTATACGCTTGTTGGAAGTAAGTTTAAAATAAAAGACGCTAAAGGAGTAAGAGAGGTAGATGTACCAACAGGGTATAGTTTTTCAAATGAAGAAAGAACATCGCACGAAGTGTTAAATATTGGTAATGAAACTGCCGTATTTTTAATTATTGAACCTAAATAGATTTAAATATATATTGAAAATCCAAAACTACATAAACGGAAAATTTGAAGATCCAATAAAGGGAGGATATATTGATAACTACAATCCATCAATAGGAGAAATCTACGGACAAATTCCAAATTCTTCGAAAGAAGATGTAGAAAAAGCTTTTGAAGCTGCGGCAAATGCATTTCCTAGTTGGTCTAACACAACATTAGCAACAAGAAGTAAAATCTTGTCTAAAATTGCAGAATTAATAAAAGGAAAATTAGATTTTTTAGCAGAAGCAGAATCTAAAGATAATGGTAAGCCAATTAGTTTAGCAAAAGCAATAGATATACCAAGAGCTGCAGCAAATTTTCAGTTTTATGCAAATGCAATAACACAGTTTTCATCTGAAGCACATGAAAGTGTTGGTTTAAATGCAGTGAATTTTACTTTACGACAACCAATAGGAGTAGTCGGTTGTATTTCTCCATGGAATTTACCATTGTATTTATTCACATGGAAAATTGCTCCTGCAATTGCAGCAGGAAATTGTGTGGTTGCAAAACCAAGTGAAATTACGCCAATGACAGCGTATTTATTAGGCGAAATTTGTAACGAAGCTGGTCTACCAAAAGGCGTTTTAAATATTGTACACGGTTTAGGAACTTCAACAGGGCAAGCAATTGTAGAACATCCGAATATAAAAGCGATTTCATTTACTGGAGGAACTAAAACAGGAGCTCATATTGCTAGAGTTGCGGCACCAATGTTTAAAAAGTTATCTTTAGAATTAGGAGGAAAAAATCCAAATATCATTTTTGCAGATTGCGATTATGAGAAGATGTTAGAAACTACAGTTCGCTCTTCATTTGCAAATCAAGGTCAAATTTGTTTATGCGGAAGTAGAATTTTAGTAGAAGAAAAAATTTACGAGAAGTTTAAGAAAGATTTTATTAAAAAAGTATCTAAATTAAAAGTCGGAAATCCATCTGAAGAAAACACAGATATTGGCGCTTTGGTTTCGAGAGAACATTTAGAAAAAGTAAAAAGTTATATTGATATTGCTGAACAAGAAAACGCAAAAATTCTTTTTGGCGGAAATAAAGTTGAAATAAAAAATTTCGAAAATGGTTATTATTTGCAACCCACAATTATTGAGGTTGCAGACAATAATTGCAGATTGAATCAAGAAGAAGTTTTTGGTCCTGTTGTAACAATTATGTCATTTAAAACAGATGAAGAAGCACTGTATTTAGCTAATGATGTAAAATATGGATTATCTGCTACTATATGGACAAATAATTTAAACAGAACCATGCAGTTTTCTAAACAATTACACACAGGAATTGTTTGGGTAAATACTTGGTTAATGAGGGATTTAAGAACACCTTTTGGTGGCGCAAAAGACAGTGGAGTAGGAAGAGAAGGAGGCTTTGAAGCATTGCGTTTTTTTACAGAGCCAAAAAACGTTTGTATTAGTTATGAATAAAGAAATACGAGAAAAAATAATAGAAGTTTGTAATGATAAAATTGCTAAAAAAGGAGAAAATGTAGGTTTGTCTTTCTATGCATTTTTCAAAAATAAAAATGAGAATCCGAAATTGTTAATGGAAGTTGCAAAATGGTGGATTGAAACACACGAATTAGATCATTTTGAAAAGGCTGTGAAGATTAAACAAATGATTATTGAAAATAAATAAGTAAGTAAGAAATGAACCTAAATATACAAAATAAAAATGCACTAGTTTGTGGTAGCACACAAGGAATAGGGAAAGCAACAGCAATTCTTTTAGCAAAAGAAGGAGTAAATATTACGCTTGTTGCTAGAAATGAAGAAAAATTAAAAGCTGTTTTATCAGAATTACCAAATAACAATCAGAATCATAATTATTTGGTGGCAGATTTTTCTAAACCAGAAGAGTTGCAAAAAGCATTAGATACATCAGATTTAAAATTTCATATTTTAGTGAATAATACTGGTGGTCCAAAAGGAGGCGAATTATTATCTGCAACTTCTACAGAGTTAATAAACGCATTTCAAATGCATATTGTTTGCAATCAAATTTTGGTGCAAGCAGTAGTTCCGTTTATGAAATCAGAAAAATTTGGAAGAATTATTAATGTAATTTCAACATCTGTAAAAGAACCAATTCCTGGTTTAGGAGTTTCTAATACCATAAGAAATGCAGTTGGTAATTGGGCAAAAACGTTGGCTACAGAATTAGGGCAATTTAAAATTACAGTAAATAATGTGTTGCCTGGTTTTACAGATACTGCACGTTTAGATCAAATTATTACTATGAAGGCTAACCAAGCAAATACAACTGACGAAAATATTGTGAATCAGTTAAAAAGTTATGTGCCTGCAAGTCGTTTTGCAAAACCAGAAGAAACAGCCGCTGCAATAACTTTTTTAGCTAGTGAACAAGCAGGTTATATAAACGGAATTAATTTGCCTGTTGATGGTGGAAGAACTAAATCTTTGTAAATTTATACAGAATCTTGCGTTAGGGATTGAAGCGACATCCTTTTATGAAGAATGAATAAAAGATACAGCGAAAAGCCCGACCTTTAGGGAACGCCAAAATAGTTATAAGAAGCTATTTCCTGCTTTTCACTATATCTTTTTTCAGAAAAAGAAAAAAGGATGCCGTTTCAATCAGGGCTAAACTTGTTTGCAGAATTTAGTAATTAAAAGCAAACAAAAAGAGATTTTAAAAAAACATTAAAAATAAGTAATTTTAAAGTCAAACAATCAATACATCCAATAATCTAAAAATCAATAAAATGAATTTAGTACAACCTATAAATTTTAAAAAATGGATTGATGAACATCGTCATTTATTAAAACCACCTGTTGGTAATAAACAAGTTTGGGATAATGGCGAATATATAGTAATGGTTGTTGGTGGGCCAAATAGTAGAAAAGACTATCATTACAATGAAACTCCAGAGTTTTTCTATCAATTAGAAGGAGATATGATTTTAAAAATTATAGATTCTGATGGAAAACAAATTGATGTTGAAATTAATGAAGGTGATATTTATTTATTACCAGGTAAAGTTCCACATTCACCACAAAGAAAAGAAAATACTGTTGGTTTGGTTATAGAATATCCGCGTTCTGAAGGAATGTTAGATGCTTTAGAATGGTATTGCGAAAATTGTGGAAACCAATTGTATAGAGAAGAATTTCCTTTGGATAATATTGAGACTGATATGCCAGTAATTTTCGATAAATACTATTCTGATAAAGAAAAATGTACCTGTAGTAATTGTGGTACTGTAATGCAACCACCAAATAAAATATAGTAAATGAAACGCAAATTACGTATTAACGGTCATTCTCATTTATTACCTTACCCAGAAGAAATTCCTGAATTTATGAAGGAAAAGGAAATTTTTTGGGTAGATGATGAGCGTAAACATATGTTACAAAAAGGTTGGCGAAGACCCGTAACAGATTCTAGTTTTTTCTTAGACGAAAAACTACTTTGGATGGAGAAAAACAAGATAGATCATGCAGTTGTTCTAAATCTCTCTCAATTATATGGTAATGGTTTGCGTTTAGAAGAAATGAAAAAAGCGTTGCGTTTTCAAAACGATTTTAACGCAAAAGTACAAAGAGAGCATCCTTCTAAATTTACTTGCGGATTTGTAGTACACCCAGGATTTATATACGGAGCTTTAGATGAAATGAAACGTTGTGTAGAAGAATTAGATTTAAAAGTTTTGTGTTTACCAACACATTTTATGGATTCTATTGGGCAATGGCGTTGTGTTTTTGATGAAGAAAACGATCGAATTTTCGAGTTAGCAGATAAATACAAACTGGCAATAGAAATTCATCCTTATGATGGTGATAAGATGATTAAATTAGAAAACACAAATTGGCGTTTTCATTTAATTTGGATGCTGGCACAATGCGGAGATGCTTATCATTTCTATACTTTAAATGGTATGCAAGAACGTTTTAAAAATATTAGAACTTGTTTTGCTCATGGTGGGCAATTGGCACAAATGAATTTGGGTAGAAGAATTCAAGGTTTTGACGGAAGACCAGATTTGTTCGAAGGCAAAACGCATCCTAGAAAAGCAGTAGGGCATAAAAACATATTTTTTGATACACTTGTACACGATACGGATTCTCTAAAGTTAATGTTTAAAAGACAAGGAACTAATCAAGTTTTAATGGGCTTAGACGATCCTTATCCTTTAGGTGAAATGGAAAGTGATAAACAATCATCATATCCTGGTAAAATATTAGATTTAGCAATAGAACAAGAAATAATCTCTGAAAGTGAAAAAGAAGAAATTTGGGAAGACAATGTTTTACAATGGCTTTTTGGAGACAATGAAAAAGCGAAACAAGACTTAATAAATAAAATAATAGGGTAATGTCTAAATGGTTACTTAGAAAAGCTTCTGGATCTAGAGCTAAGTTTAAAGAAACCGGAGATTTTTCGAGTAGAAGAGGAGGTAAGTATTCAAATTTAGAAGATTTACCTACAAAAGAATCTATGCAAGGTAAAAACTCTAAAAAAACATATTTAGATACAACTTTGGTGAATAGGTGGTTACAATCTAAAATAAACCAAGATTTTGATGAGGTTTATTCGGAGTTTTTAACTCGTATTCAACCAAAATATTTAGATGCTTACAGACACTGTATTTATGAGTATTTAGAGCCCAAAAAGTCTGTAGTAATTGAAGGAAAAACTATTTATGGCACTTTTTATGATGCAAAAATAAAATTACCAAACGGTAAAAAGAAATTGTATGTAGACCCAGAATCTAATAAAATTAAAAAGGCATAAAAAAAACTTGAGATAATTCTCAAGTTTTTTATTATCAATAAAAAATTATCTTATTCACATTGTTTTAAAACTTCTTCCGCTCTATTTTGCATAAACTTCGGATAAAATTCAATTTCAATTTTTTCTTTTTTTCCCAATTCAATGGCTCTTTTAATTTCTGAACAATATGGCTTTGTAGATTTGCCAAAATATTTTGCAGTTCCCATATTCCATTCTGCATTTCCTAAAATTACCCTTGGGTTATTTGGCGCAATTTGTAGTGCTTTAGCATATAGTTGATTTGTTTTACCAGATAAAGTCATTCCGTATTTTTGACCATCAAAAGCTATATAACCTAAATTTAAAAATGCCTGTGTAATTAATATTTCTGGGTTGTTTTCTGAGTTTGCTCTTGCAATATCTAAAAATTCTTGTGCTTTTGTTAATTTAGCTTTTAAAGCTGTTTCATCTTTTAAACCAAAACTACTTAATATTTCTACAGTTGCAGTGTAATATGCAGGCAACCATTTTGTAGGTTCTGCTTTAGAAATTCTTTCAAATAATTGAGAGCTTTCTGTCATTTTACCTTGTTCCCAAAGAGAAAACGCTTTTTGCATTCCTTTTTGGTATTTTGTTTGTGCGGCAATTCCTGTCGCAATGAAAATTGCGATAATTAAAATAGATTTTTTCATTTTAAAAAAGTTTTTGTGGTTTGGTTAATTTTTAGATTTCGATGTGTATTGTTTTATCTTTAGAAAGTATAAATTTTGCATCGCTGTATTTTGGTGGTCCCATAAATCCTGTAGCGTTATTAGAGCAACCATAATCCTCTTTTGGTATTCCTAAAAAATTGGTATCCATTTTTTTATTATTATTTTCATCATGTACAAAAGAAACGGCATATTCTCCTTTTGGCAAATCTTTAAAAATAACTACAGATTTTTTGTTTTTTATTTTAGCAAGACTTCCTTTAAATTGTTTCTTTAGAAAAAGTTCTTTCTTATTGTAAAGTCCTACCATTAAAGTTCCCTTATCAGAATTTAAACCAGAAATATTAATAGTTAAATTTACTATTGTTTCTTGTGCTTTTGTAGTTGATAAACCAGTAAAAAGAAGCACGATTATTACAAGAATGTTTTTCATAATGTTTTTTTAATTTGTTTAATACTGTAAATATCGAATGTTTTTTCTACTTTAAAACAAGAAACATACCGAATTGTTGTTTTTAATAACCGAATTGTAATTTTTATAAATTATCTAATTGATTTGTATTTTTGTTATTACTAATAGTCCAGAAGAAACCTACAAAAAAGAAACGATCTGTATTTGGTATAATTGCTTGCCTGTTAAAGTTTCCGTTTGGTTCTGGTGTGTTTTTGTAATTATAACCAAATACATTTTGAGTACCTAGAACATTGTTTACAGAAAAGTAAAGTATCTTTTGTTGATCTATTAAGTACGCCCAGTTTACACTTAAAGAGTTGTAGTTTTTTGTTTTGTTATTAAGAAAACCAATTTCATTAGGGTTTGTATAATTTCTTCCAGAAGCAAAATTGTAAGTAAAACCAAGTTGACTTTTCCAGCTTTCTACCCAATGTTTGGCTACTAAAGACAAATTATGTTTAGATGCAAAACTTGGTGTTGCCGCTGTTGGATAATTTCTATAATCTCTTTCTGTATCTAAATAAGAGTATGAAACCCAATAATCTGTATTTTTAATTTTTCTATTTTGTCGCCAAAATACATCAAAACCTTTGGCGTAACCATTACCGTTATTGTTATAATTGCTAGAAAATGTTGCTGTATTTCCATCAAATTTAACAAGATTATTATAGTCTTTTAAATATGCTTCAATTCTAAATATTTGTCCTTGTTTTGTAGCTTGATAGTTGGCAATTAAATGCGATGTGTTTTCTGCTTTAAAATTTTGATTGAATTTTAAATAATCATTTTTTGGGTTTTGGTAAAACTGTCCGTAGGCTAAAGAAAATTGAGAGTTGTTGCTTATTTTATGCGCCACAGAAATTCTAGGAGAAACGGTAAATTGATTTAAAAGCTCAGAATTTTCTAATCTCAACCCAACTTTTGCAGCTAAACTTTTAGAAAAGAATATGTCTGTTTCTACAAAAGAGGCAAAAATATTATTGTCAAAATCAAATTCATAAAGATTGTTAGTGTTAGAAATGTAATCTTCATTAAAATTTGTAATAAAATACTCAGATCCAAAACTTAATTTAAAACGATTAGAAAACCTTTTTCTTAATTTCAACTTAACATGCATAGAGTTTTCATTGTCTAAAACTGTATCATCAAAAATGTTTACATCAGAATAATCGTTGGTAAAACTTAACCCAGTTTCTAGTCTCCAATTGTTTTCAAATTTATTTTTATACGAAGCATTAAAGTATAAGTTTCTGTTTTTTAGTCCAAATTGAAATCCGTTTTCGAAGTTTATATCCTCTTGAATTAAATCGAAAGTAGTATAATTAAAAGCGCCATATAATTTTAGTAAAGATTCATTTTTAAACTTATGTCTGTATACCATTTCTCCGCTTAAAGATTGCACAGGCTTATTCCAAGTATTTCTATCTGGAAAAGCTTCTTGATAAGGAGCTAAATTTATATAAGAAGCGTTTATGCTAAAAGAATTACTACCCCAAATTTGTGTGTTACCAACACCTAGACCCAATGTCATAAAAGATAAATCGGTTTTTTCTTCTATAGGTTCATCAATAGTATTTAATTGTAAAACACTAGACAGAGCTTGTCCGTATTCCGCAGAATATCCTCCTGTAGAAAAAGAGATTCCTTTAAATAAAAACGGAGAAAATCTACCTCTGGTAGGAATGTTTCTAGCCGCCGGAGCATATGGCGTAAATACACGCATTCCGTCTATAAAAATCTGAGTTTCTTCTGCTTCGCCACCACGCACAAATAATCTTCCATCTTCATCTACGGTAGAGGTGCCAGGTAAAGTTTGTAAAGCTCCCATAACATCGCCCAAAGCACTGGCAGTTGTAACAATATCTAACGGTTTTAATACAGTAACTTTTGCTTTTTCTCCGGCTTCAAAAGTTCCGGCATTAATTACAACAGCATCTAGCGAATTTACATCTTCTCTTAGTTTTACCTTTAAATTTTTTAACGAAGTAATATTAGCAGTTTTAATAAATGTTTCAAAGGAAATATAAGAAATAACAATTGTTTGGTTTCCTTTTTCTGATGTAAGGAAAGAAAATTCTCCTTTTTCATTGGTAGAAGAACCGTCATAAGTTCCGTCTAAATACACATTAGCGCCTTCAATAGGAATATTTTTAGAATCTGTAACTTTACCAGAAATGGTTGTTTGGGCAAATAATGATATTTGACTAATTGTAAGTAGTAAAAATAATATGCGTTTCATCTGTTTGGTTTTTTTTGATGATACAAAGATGAAACCATATCAATCTTAAAAATAAAAACAAGTACCGAGTTGTAATTTTTAATTGATGAACCGTAATATTATTTAATAGGAATACATAAATCTACAATAAACTTGTTTTCTGGATGTTCTGCAGCATTGTTGTAATAGATTTCAAAAGGATCTGTATTAGATTTTTCGTAACCATTTTTTACCATAAATGCAAATGATGCTTCCCAAGCTTGCTGAAATTGATGAGGTGCAATTTCTAACCTAGAAACAATACATTTTGTTGGACTTAAAATTCTAAGGTCAATTTCTCCATCTAAATCAATCGGATCATTTAAAACCATACAAGCGCTCATTCTAAGGTTATTTGGGTCTGTAATTTTAGGACTATCGTGATAAATTGTTACCATTCTAGTTTCATTATTTATCAATCCTTTTGGCGTTGCCCATTTAACCAATCTATTATATACACTGCCAATGGCTTCCATTTTTCCTTTATAAGAAATGTAAGCTAAATCTAATCGTGGTATTTTTTTAATTTCTGGTGATGTTTTCATTTTTAACCAATTTAAGGTGTTATTTAGATTGCAAATATATTGCTCAAAAGTAACAGTTACTTTTCCAATCTTGCTTTCTGTTTTGTTGATTTGACTAAACTTATAAACACTTTCGGTTTTAAATTTTTTTGGCGAAATTCCGTAGAAATTTTTAAATGATTTAGAGAAAGGAGATAAACTGTCAAAACCAACATTTATGGCAACATCTGTAATACTTTTTTCTTTTTGATGAATTAAAATTGAAGCCGCTTTTTCAATTCGATATCTATTTATAAAATTTTGCAAAGTTTCGCCGACAATAATTTTAAATAATCTATGAAAATGAAAAGGAGAAGAATGTACTTCTTTAGAAATAATTTCTAAAGACAGTTTTTCTGATAAATTATTTTCTATAAATACTATAGCTTTATTTAAACGAACAATATTATGATTTGCTATTTTGCCTGAATTCATGTTGTTTTTTCTGAAGAATATAAAACGTAATTCCGCCGGTAAAATAAAGAATAATATCTATAAAATCTTTGGTATATCTTGCTATAAATTTAGGAAAAACAAACTCGAACAAGACACTATATAGCACGCACAAATATAAAATTATTGGCAAACTTAACTTATAATTTGGATCATTTCTAGACCATTTAAGTACAATTAAACAACAATATAATACAATGGGAATTATCAAAAAATCATTTAAATAAAAACGAATTATATTTGGTAATGGAATAGCAAAATATTGTAAAAAATAAACAGAAGTACCTGTTATTAAGGAAAAAAGAAAATAATAAAACAATATTTTTTTCATACTAACCAGCAGCAACCATTGCTATAAACCAAGCTAAACCTGCACCAATTAAACTAACAATTGTAATTACAGAATATAACATCCAACCGAATATTCTATAAAAAATATTAGAGTGATTTTTAAGCCTTTCTGCTAAGTTAGGATTCTCTTTTTCGTAAATTACTTTTTCTATTTCTTTTTGTTCTACAGCTTGTTTTTTTAATTCTCTCTTTTTCTGATGAGAAATTAAGGTGTTGCAATTTTTACAATATTCTCTATTTGTATTAAATACACCACAATTAGGGCATTTTACGATTCTTTTAGAAGCCATAATTATTCTTTAAAAGAGTAAAAATTTTTATTTTTAAAAGGTCTTATTATTAAGCGAGTTTCTCTATCGAAACGAATATAATTATACACCCAATTTAAAAAAACAATGGCTCTATTTCTAAACCCAATTAAAGAAAAAAGATGAACAAACATCCAAACAAACCAAGCAAAAACACCTTGAAATTTCCATTTTGGTAAATCTACAACAGCCTTATTTCTTCCAATAGTAGCCATCGAACCTTTATCGTTGTATACAAATGGTTTTAACTCTTTATTAAATAATTTAGCAATAATATTTTTGGCAACTAAATTACCTTGTTGTATTGCAGGTTGCGCCATCATAGGATGTCCGTACGGATTTTTGTCATTAGACATACAAGCAACGTCTCCAATAGCATAAATGTTAGTATAATTTAAAACCTGATTGTATTCGTTTACTTTAATTCTTGCGGCTCTTTCAATTACACATTCTGCTTCTAAACCATCAATAGTTTGTCCTTTTACACCAGCAGCCCAAATTACGGTTTCTGCTTTAAAATGATCTTCTCCGTTCGTGGTTACAGTTTTACCATCGTAATCTAAAACTCGTAAATTTTTCCAAACATTAACGCCCAACTTTATTAAAAAATCTTCTGCTTTTTCAGAAGCTTGGGCACTCATTCCTTTTAAAATTTCACCAGAACTTTGTATTAAATTTATTTGCATTTGACGTATGTCTAAGTCTGGATAATCTTTAGGTAAAATTCCTTTTTTCATTTCTGCCAAAGCACCAGCCAACTCAACACCTGTTGGTCCGCCACCAACAATTACAAAATTCATTAAAGCTTTTCTTTCTTCGTAATTAGATGTTAAAAGTGCTTCTTCAAAGTTTTCTAAGATTAAACTTCTAATGTTTAAAGATTGAGGTACAGATTTCATTTCCATTGCATATTTTTGGATGTTGGTATTACCAAAAAAGTTAGTTGTAGAACCTGTTGCAATAATTAATTCGTCGTATTCTAAATTGCCTATAGAAGTTTCTATAGTGTTTTTGTCTGTATCTATTTTATCTACCTCTGCCAATCTAAAATAGAAATTGTCTACATCATTAAAACGTTTTCTTAACGGAAACGCAATAGAATCTGGCTCTAAACCACCAGTAGCTACTTGATATAATAAAGGTTGAAAAGTATGATAATTGTGTTTATCTATTAGCACAACTTGTAACTCTTGTTTTTCTAGTCCTTTTGCTGCAGCTAAACCTGCAAAACCGCCACCAATAATTACAACTCTTGGAAAACTAGTTTGTGGTATGTTCATATTGATGTTAAAACTTTTAGATTTTATATTGAGAAAAACAAATTTACAGAAAACAGATGATTTCTTATTTGAATCTTCTTTTTATTTCTGATAGAGCTAGGTTAGAATTGATAAAATCTGAAATAATTTTCACTCTCAGAATTTCAATATCATTGTCAAAATATTTTGCCCATTTATCATTCTTAAATAAATGCATTATTTGTTTGCTTCTTTTTTGAGCTTCGGATAAGGAAAATAAATAAAGAACTTCTTTCTCTTTTTTAGGACGAATTACAACTGTTTTTTTATCAAAATTCACATCAATATAAAAGTTTTTTTCTGATGAATTAATAGGGTAGAAGTCGTCCCATTTAGCAAAAGCAGTAACCGTATTCTGATTTTTATAATTTTTATTTGCAATCAATTTCCATCTACAATTAGCAACTCTTCCCCAATGGTTTGATTTTCTATAAACACCTTCATCAGTATAAAAATACATACTATTCGATTTGCTAAGATAAACAGTCTTTTTTGGTAAATCGAAATCATCAATTTGTGTAAATTCACAAAAAGTATGTTTAAAAAAATTGCTTTTATTATAGGTTTTCAATCGTAATTATTTAATCACTAATTTTCTAGAAGGTTCTCTGTAAAATCCGTTTACAATTATAGAGTCTTTTTTAAATTCTACGTTTGCAAAAGCAGATGTGTTTTCTGTATCTACCATTCCTTTAAAGGTTAAATAATGCACGTTGTCTTTTAATTCATATGCTCCGGCATGATTATGACCGTTAAAGAAAAATTTTACATTGGCATAAGGTTTAATTAGCGCTAAGAATTGTGTTCTATTCCAAATGTTATGTTGATCTATTGGAAAGATAGGGAAGTGGCAGTAAAACCCTACTTTTTCGTTGTTTTTTGTTGCAATATCTAATTCATTCTTAATCCAACTTAATTGTTTTAAACTTAATGCACCATTCCATTTTTTTACAAAAGGTAGGTTTTTATCCTTTAGTAAATTAAAAATTGAGTCAGTTTGTCTTTTTTTATCCTTAGAAAGAGCGCCAAAAAAACTTAAATCATTACCGTCTAAAACAATAAATCGCCAACCGTTTTTTACGATACTGTAATATCTGTTTTTTAAATTTAATTTTTTAATTACTTCTTTTTTCAAAGAATCTTTTACTTCAAAATCATGATTTCCTAAAACATGATATGTTTCTGATTTTAATTTATGCCAAGTTGGTAAAATACTATCTAAGCTTTTAAAATCTTTGTCAATAAAATCACCTAAATGAATGGTGTAAAGTAAAGAATCTCTATTTAAAGTGGCTACAGCTTCTTTTAATCTTGTAGGTGCTTTTTTATAGTAGCGATCCCATTTTACATCACAATGGCAATATTGGCAGTCTGAAATTACACCAATTTTGAAGTTAGTATTTTCTTCTTTCTGACAAGAAACAATACTGATTAGGAAAATGAATATGAAGAATACTTTTTTCATAGTTGTATATTTTTTACAAATATATTACAATACAAAAAAACGCAATCAAATTAATGATTGCGTTTTATTGACTTTTTCTTTTTTTGGGGGATTTTATTCTTTTACAAATCTTTTTACTCCAATATTATTACCTGTTGTTGTAATTTTTAAAAGGTAAATTCCGGTACTAAGTTTGCTAGTGGTTATTTTTTTTAGTCTGCTTAAAAGTACTTTTTGTCCTTGTAAATTATATACTTCAACTAGCTTTATATCTTCTTTTATCTTAATATTTAAAGTATTTATTGTTGGGTTTGGGTACACCGAAAATTCAATTTTATTTATATCATCTAATCCTGCTACAGCAGAAGCTCCAAACTCATAAGCTCCCAGATCTACAGTTGTATCAAATATTCTTGTATTACCAAGTATATCTGCGTTAATATCTGCGGGTATTTTAGAGTTATCTCCCATATTTATAGCAGGAGAGTTTGCTTGTAAACTAAAAACTTTTGAGTTTTTAAATAAAGGGTCTGATGTTATAATATTCTGTTTGTAAGTTACTTTAGAAAAATTATCAGAATCTAGACTATTACTCACAAGCATGTCTGTAACCGAAGGATAAGGTTCGTTGCCATTTCTACCTAGTACTGGTATAATATCACCATTTCCGTCTGTGTTATTCCAAAATATACTATTTGAGATATCTGTTTTAACAGTACCGCTTGATAACCCTACATTAATAATTGGTAAATCATTACCAGCAGATGGTACTCTATCACCTGTATTGTTAGCAAATGTGTCATTTATAAATTTTGCATTTATTTTAGATGAAGCTCTATCATTTCTAAACCAAATAACTCCAGAACCATTTACATTATCTGTAATATTGTTTACATAAAGAGAGTTTATACTCGTGAAATTTAATGTTTTACCAGTATTTGGTCTACAGTAAAAAACATTGGCAAAAGCACCTAAATTATTACCAAAAACTGAATTTGAAAATAGCACTGAAACATTAGAAGAACCATCGATAGCTTTTATACTTCCGCCACGACTATTAGAATTGTTTAAAATATTACTATTATTTAAAACAAAGTTTTTTACAGAAGGTAAAAGTGTTATTGCGCTTCCTTCTTTTTCAATTGCCGAGGGGCCGTTTCCAAATCCACCTTTAATTGTAAAACCATCTATTAAAACATCTTCTGCACTAACCTTTACAATATTGTAACTATTTTCTGCTATAGTAGCGTTAGTAAATGTAATTGCACCAAAATCATCATTATTTAAATCTCCAGATAAAATTGTCGGGTTGTTTTCAACGTCTCTTTCTGAAATTAAGGTTTCTGTTCCATCAAAACCTCCATATAACTTTATACTGTTATTCGAAATTATGTTAAAAGATTTTGTTCTGTCAGAAGCGTCTGGTGTATACGTTCCTTTAGCAACCCAAATTTCTGTAGTTGAACTGCTAATATTTTCTAGAGCACTTTGTAAACTAATATTTGCATTTGCCCAAGAGCTTCCGTTTCCATTTACATTCGACGAGTTTTTATCTACATAAATTATAGGTTGATTAGCAGGTTTAATTATTGTAAACTTCTTAACCGAGGCTTTTGTTCCGTCTGAGTAAATTATATAAATAGAGCCGTTTACTTTGTCTATGGTCATATTTATAAAAAAGTTAGAGCTGTTACTAATAATTGATGTGTTTGGTAAGTTAGACCAACTGCTTGTATTAGAATTATAGCTTTGGAAAGAGATTTCTGCAGAATTTTTTTCTGCATACATGATATATAATTGATTATTTACAAAGTTTTTTCTGAATTGAACAATATCATTTATGGCACCAATTCTTTTTACTTCGGATGTGTTATTATAGATTACTACCTCATTAACAGGTTCTGTCATACCACTTGTATTATTATATCTAGCAGATATATCGAAAGCAGCAACATAATCATTATCAGATATTCCAGAAATATTTTTTAGAGTTAATTCTGGGTTTCCTCTGTATGTATTTGGTCTAATTGTAAAGTCTGTTACTCCATATCTCTCAACAGAAATTTTATGCATTTCCCATTCACTTCTTGTTTGATTTACTCTATTTGCGATATAAAACCTATTAAATGAATTAAAATCGAACTTGTTTTCTGTACCAAAATATTTAGGAGCCGAATATTTGGTTATAGAACCCGATACTTTCTTTTCAACAACTACAAATCTATCATTGCTTTCATGTCCAGAAAATCGCATATCACCCGCTGCATTAAATTGAATTTGAACTTTATGGTTTTTAAGAGTAACATTATAATTCATTATCAAAGACCAAGATGTACCATTAAATGTATAGGCATACAAAGTAGAATCTGTTGTGTCTCTATATGCAACTACTGGTTGATTGTTGATAGGATTAATGGCTAAAGCTATATTTATTGCATTTTCACCTACCAATGTACCTTGAGAAACCCAATTCGTACCATCAAACTTTTTAACAGATATTTTACTAGAACTTAGCGGTTCTACAATAGCTACATATGGTTCACCTGTTGATGGGTCTGTTGCTATGGCGCCATCAGAGGCAAAGTTGGTAAATTGTGTTGTACCAACTTGAGACCAGTTTTGTCCAAAAGTTGTTACCGTTACAAATAACACAAATAATAGTAATTTTAATTTCATTTTTTCTTTTTTTAATTTGTTGATGTAAAAATGAAAAAAGTACTAGTTGTTAGAGTAAATTATTTAGTGAACCGTTTAAAAAATTTAGTGAACCGTAAATTTTATTAAAGTGCTAAAATGTATTATTAACCATTTTTAAAAATGCATCTTTTCTATCTCTGGCAATTGGTATGGTTCTTTTATTTTGCATAACAATGTGTATTCCGTCTTTTTTAATAAGTTCGTCCATAAATTTTAAATTAATTAAATAGGAACGATGAGGTTTGTAAAAAAGAGGTTTGTTTGCTAATTGATCTGTAAAATGTTTTAAAGTTTTACAAATGGTTTCTGATGAGCCATTAATCAAATGCACTTTAGTGTATACACCATCTGCCTCAAAAAATAAAATTTTGTCATGCGATATAAACTTAATACCTCTGGGTAAGTCTAACGCAATTTTATTAAGTGCTAATTGCTGAAAAGATTTTTCTAAAGTTAGTATTTTATCTTTTACTGATAAGTTTTCTGATATTGCTTTTACTTTATTTACAGCAGATTTTAGTTCATCAGAATCTATAGGTTTAAGTAAATAATCTACGGCAGAAGTTTTAAACGCCTCAATTGCGTATTGATTATAGGCAGTTGTAAATACTATTTTAAAATCTATGGGTTCACCTTTAAAATAATCTAAGATTTCTAAACCAGATTGTTGGGGCATTTCAATATCCAATAAAACGAGTTGAGGTTTTTTTGATTTTATGATGGATACACCTTCACTTAAATTAGAGGCTTGATAAATAGTATCTATACCATTGCATTCTTCTTCTAACAATGTGGCTAAAACATTTCTAGCATGGCTTTCATCATCTATTATTAAAACTTTCATAAACTTATTGTATTGGTATTTTAAGTATTACTTTGGTGCCTTTTGGGTTACTAGCGTTGTCTAATTTATCTATAATTTCTATTTCTATCTTTTCTGAAGTTGTAGAGTTTATGAGATCTATTCTTTTTTGGTTTGCTTTTGTTGCAAAAGATTTAGGAAATTTAGTTCTATTCTTTATAATCTCAGAGGCGTTTCTGCCAATTCCGTTATCATCAACAGTACAAATAATTTTTTTGTTTGTTGAATTCAATGAAAAATTTAAATTTAAAAGTTTACAACCATTTTTATGTAATAAGCCATGTTTTATGGCATTTTCTACATAAGGTTGAATAAATAAAGAAGGTACAAATATTGTTTTTGTGTTTACTTTATCATCTACAGAAATAGTAAAAATAAGTTCGTTATTAAATCTATCTTTTTCTAATTCTAAATAGAGTTTTAACGCTTTAATTTCTTTTTCTAGAGTAATATTTGTTTCTTGGCTGTGTTCTAAATAGGTTCTTATTAATCTAGAAAATTTAACTAAATACTGTCTAGCTAATTTTTTTTCGTTTAAAATGATGTAATCCTGAATAGAATTTAAAGCGTTAAATATAAAATGAGGATTCATTTGCGATCTAAGATTTTCTAATTGAGAAAAAACCAAAGCTTTACTAATTCTCTCTTTTTCTAATTCTTTTGCCTGCAATCTTTTTAACCTTTTTGTTTTTGTGTTTACATAAGTAATCGTTAGCAGTACAATTAAAAGCAAACCAATTAAAATAAACCACCATCTTTGATAAATTGGGGCAAGTACTTCAAAATTTAATTTTATTGTTTCCGAATAATTCTTACTAAATTTATTTTTTCCGCGTAATTGAAAGATATAACTACCTGGTGCTAAATTTATAAATTTAACAAAATCTACTTCTTCCCTTAAAACCGTCCAATCTTTATCTTTTGCAAATTTATATTCATAAATAGTATGTTTAACAGATTGGAATTCTTTGGTGTTAAAACTTATATCAATATTACTTTTATCGTAATTTAAAACATATTTTTTTTTAATTTCTACTGGTTTTTCTTGAATAGAAATCTTTGTAATATAAATAGATGGTGGCTTCTTCTGCTTAAAAATCTTAGTCTTATTAAAGCCATAAACACCTAAATTATTGGTGTATATTAAAAAATCATCTAAAATTTCTAAATCTTTAATTTTATAAGAGTTTATACCGTCTTGCTTGGTTAATACTTTTACTTCATTTAAGTTGCTATTATAATATTGCAAACCTTTATCTGTAGAAATCCACAAAACTTCATTATCTGCAGTTATACAATTAATAACATTAGATGCAAGACCATTTTTTTCATTTAAATTATAGATAACTTTATTGTTTTGAATGCCTAAAATACCGTTATCATATGTTGCAACCCATATTAGCCCATTGTTTGTTTCTACAATATTAAAACCATAAATAGGTTTATTGTTATAAGTAATGTTTGGTTCTCTTAAATAATTTTCATCATAAACTTTTAAACCTTCTACATCTGCTAAGAATATTTTTTTATTTAATTTAGAATAAATAGATTCGTGGGATCTAATATGACTAATTGCGTGACTCTTTTTAGAATGAATAACTTTTGTACCCGATGAAGAGCTAATAAGATACGTAGTGTCTTTAATAAAAGTTACAGATTTTATAGAACCGAATTTATTTAATTTTCTTTTTTGATTAGAATTACCAAAATAAACTAAATTTTGATAGTCGGATAAGTACAGAAGTGTGTTGTTGTTTTTATTATAGCTTAAAGCTCTTATTGGAGTTTTATCTGTAACTAAATTTTTATGTAGCTTATTTGTTTTAATATTTAGTTCTAATAACTCTCCATTTCTTTTGGCTAAATAACAAATAGAATCGTTTTTTTTCTCTATAATTTGTACGTTTTTAAAAGTGTTATATTGCTTTAGATTTTTATTAGGTATTACAAACACACCATTCTTTAATGTAGCTACCCAAATGATATTATTTTTATCTTCAATAATATCGGTTATCATTTTATCTTTTAAAAAATGAGTCTTAAGAATTAATTGGCCTTGATTAAATTCTGTAATAAAAATTCCTTTATTAGTTGCTATGTATAATTGATTATTGATAATTGTTATTCTATCAATTTTAGAGTTTTTTAATTTTGGTGGAAGTTTAATTTGAGTTGTAGATTTACGTTCTATATCTAAAGAAACTAATAGCGACTTGTTTAAGATGTTGTCTTTAAAAGCAATTAATACATTATTGTTATGTATTGTAAAATGAGAAAAATATGTGAGTTTTTCTTTGTTCTTTAATTTAAATTTAGATTTTTTAAACAGAGTATCTAACAATACAACGTTATTATCTCTATTTAAAAAAAGGTACTTGTTGGGCAATGTAATCCCTATGCTAGTAGTATTTGCTTTACTAAAAATAGATTCTCTCTTTTTTGTATTGATATTTATACAAACAATATTGTCTCGCTGCCTTATTAACAATTTTTTATTAAAGAAGTTATAGTCTGCAAGTTGACCTTTTAATTCTTTTTGATAATCGTTAAATAAAACAAGTTTATCATTTTCTACATAAAAAAATTGGCCTGCAATATTATTACACCAAATTCTTCCTTTCGAATCAATTTTTAGGTTAAAAAGAGATCTTCCTTTTTTATCTGGATGAGAGAATTGCTTAAATACTTTTCCGTCATATCTATGCAGCCCTTTATCTGAAGCGAACCAAATAAAACCATCTTCATCTTCTATCATAGAATAAAATTCTATGTCTGGTAAACCATCTTTATCTGTTAAATGTATAGATACTGGTTCTTGTGCGTTACTAGAAATAGCATTACAAAAAATAAGAAATAAATATAAAATTCTTAGTAATTTCAATAGGGTTTAAATTTGGTTATAAATTTACTAATTTAAATACTTTAGTTTTCAATTTTTTAGTGAAGCGTTTATTTCTTGTAATGAATAGTTCTTTGTATTAAATTAATTATTTGTAGCGAGTTTATCACAAAGAAAAAACGCAATCAAATTAATGATTGCGTTTTCATATATTTAAAAAATATAATTTTCTTTTTTTAAAGATGCTAAAATTACATTAGCATAAGCGTTTTATTTTATCAGCTTACTTAACTTCTTCGAAGTCTACATCTTCTACGTTGTCACCTTGATCTGCATTACCAGCTTCTGGTTGACCTTGTTGTGCACCTGCATCTGCGCCACCTGCAGCTTGTTCTGCAGCATACATTTCTTCAGAGGCAACTTTCCAAGCTTCATTAATCTTTTCCATAGCAGCGTCAATTTGTGCTAAGTCTTTAGATTCATGAGCAGCTTTTAATTCTACTAAAGCAGCTTCAATTGGTCCTTTTTTATCATCAGATAATTTATCACCAAATTCTTTTAATTGCTTTTCTGTTTGAAAGATCATAGAGTCAGCTCCATTTACTTTTTCTGCAGTTTCTTTAGCAGCTTTATCAGCCTCTGCATTTGCTTCTGCGTCTTGTCTCATTTT
This sequence comes from Polaribacter sp., assembly GCA_020631275.1. Classification (GTDB taxonomy): domain Bacteria; phylum Bacteroidota; class Bacteroidia; order Flavobacteriales; family Flavobacteriaceae; genus Polaribacter. The sequence goes on from JAHDHO010000006.1 coordinate 21,327, forward strand.
CTCGATTTCTTCTTCAGATAAACCAGAAGAAGCTTCGATTCTAATTTCGTGAGATTTGTTTGTTCCTTTATCTAAAGCAGAAACTTTAATAATACCATTGGCATCAATGTCAAAAGTAACTTCAATTTGCGGTACACCTCTTTGCGCTGGTGGTAAACCATCTAAATGGAAACGACCAATTGTATTGTTATCTGCTGCCATTGCTCTTTCACCTTGTAAAACGTGAATTTCTACAGATGGTTGATTATCTACAGCAGTAGAGAATACTTGAGATTTTTTTGTAGGAATAGTTGTGTTTGCATCTATTAATTTAGTGAAAACATTCCCCATTGTTTCGATACCTAAAGATAAAGGTGTAACATCTAATAATAATACATCTTTAACATCTCCAGATAAAACTCCACCTTGTATTGCAGCTCCTAAAGAAACAACCTCATCTGGGTTTACACCTTTACTTGGCGCTTTACCAAAGAATTTTTCTACAGCTTCTTGTATTGCAGGTATTCTAGTAGAACCACCAACTAAAATAATTTCATCTATTTCAGAAGTTGATAAATCAGCATTTTTTAATGCAGTTTTACATGGCTCAATAGTTCTTTTAATTAAATCATCAATTAACTGCTCAAATTTAGATCTGCTTAAAGTTCTAACTAAGTGTTTTGGTCCGCTTGCTGTTGCTGTAATATACGGTAAGTTAATTTCTGTTGAAGCAGAAGAAGATAATTCAATCTTCGCTTTTTCTGCAGCTTCTTTTAAACGCTGTAAAGCCATCGGATCTGTAGTTAAATCCATGTTTTCATCAGCTTTAAATTCTGCAGCTAACCAATCTATAATTTTAGCATCAACATCATCTCCACCTAAGTGAGTATCACCATCAGTAGCTAAAACTTCAAAAACTCCGTCTCCTAATTCTAAGATAGATACATCATGTGTACCACCACCAAAATCAAAAACAACAATTTTTTTATCATCATTTGCTTTGTCCATACCATAAGCTAATGCAGCAGCGGTAGGCTCGTTAATAATTCTTTCTACTTTTAAACCAGCAATTTCTCCTGCTTCTTTAGTAGCTTGTCTTTGTGCATCGTTAAAATATGCAGGTACTGTAATTACAGCCGAAGTTACATCAGATCCTAAATAATCTTCAGCAGTTTTTTTCATTTTTTGAAGCACCATTGCAGAAATTTCTTGAGGTGTATATAAACGACCATCAATATCTACTCTAGGTGTATCATTATCACCTTTTACTACTTTATAAGGTACTCTTTTAACTTCGTTAGAAGATTCAGAAAATTTATTACCCATAAAACGTTTGATAGAAGAAACAGTTTTAGTTGGGTTTGTTACTGCTTGTCTTTTTGCAGGGTCACCAATTTTACGTTCTCCTCCTTCTACAAAGGCAACAATAGATGGTGTAGTTCTTTTTCCTTCAGCATTAGGAATTACAACTGGCTCATTTCCTTCCATTACAGAAACACAAGAGTTTGTTGTTCCTAAATCGATTCCAATTATTTTACTCATAATAATTATTTTATATTAATTTTTTAAATTCAATTTTACATTCACACTATAGTCAAAGGGTGTGCCAACTAGTTTTTTCTTATTAAATGTCAGTTTTTTTTAAAAATGACGAATTATTTATGTGACATTATGACATAAATTGCGTCTAATTTATTGAACACAAAGAATATTTGAATACAATTTTAAATTCCTTATATTTGGATAGTTCAATTAATTTTTTAAAAAATAAACAAAAAATCATGAGTAAATTTGACGAGAAAGTAGCACAGTATTCTAAGTTTATGGACGAAAAAGGTCTAAGTTATGATGCTGATTTATTAAAAGCGGTAACTAAAGGTTTAGGACCATCTATTTATAAAAGAGATGCAGAAACTGTCTCTGGTTCTGATGCAAAAGAATTATTAACTGTTAAGAAAAATTTCTTAATGAAGAAGTTAGGTTTAGAAGATGGACCAAAATTGGACGAAGCTATTGCTAAAGTTGTAGATGCAATTGGTAAATCTGAAAGAAATAAATACAGAGCAGTTGTTTACTATATGTTAGCTAAAGAGTTTAATAAAGAGTCTGTTTACGGAATGTAGAAATATATCTTTTTAAATTATATAAAAAAATCCAACTCATTGAGTTGGATTTTTTACATTTACAGCATATTTATTAATCATTTTTACGAATGTCGCAATTTATTAGTGTTTTTGATATGTTAAAGATTGGCGTTGGCCCATCTAGTTCACATACATTGGGTCCTTGGCGTGCTGCAGAACAGTGGGTTAAAACGTTAAGAGAGCATAATCTTTTAGAAAAGTTAGATGCTGTAAAAGTAGATTTGTACGGTTCTTTATCTTTAACAGGTAAAGGGCATGCTACAGATTTGGCAATTTTATTAGGTTTAAGTGAAGCAGACCCTGAGTATATACCAATAGAAGACGTTTTTATAATTGTTGATAGAATTAACACGCAAGAAGAACTCTATTTTAAAGGAGGAAAAACAATACCTTTTTATAAAGATTCTATTGTTTTTAATAGAGATTTCTTACCATTTCATTCAAATGGTTTAACTTTTCGAGGTTTTTGTAAAGGTGAAGAAATTTCAACAGAAACTTATTTTTCTATTGGTGGCGGTTTTATTGTTCAAGAAAATGATCATTTAGAAGAAGAAATTGAAATCAATAAAAAGAATTTTCCGTATCCAATAAATAGAGCAATACAGTTAGAAGAATATTGTGAAAAAGAAAATTTATTAATTTCTGATATTGTTTTTAAAAATGAATTAGAAATAAATTCCGCAGAAAAAATTGATGCAGAATTGTCTAGAATTTGGGATACAATGCTAGAGTGCATGTATATTGGTTGTCATACAGAAGGTACCTTACCTGGGGGTTTAAATGTAAAGAGAAGAGCCTTTGGTACGCATCAAAAATTAATAAAAGATGCAACCTACAAAAACCCGAAAGAATGGGTTAAGGCAATTAGAAGTACAGAAGTAAAATTTAGAGAAATCTTAAAATGGGTAAGCTGTTTTGCATTATCTGTTAACGAAGTAAATGCTTCTTTAGGAAGGGTAGTTACAGCGCCAACAAACGGAAGCGCAGGTGTTATTCCGGCAGTATTGATGTATTATTTGGTTATAGAAAATCATGAAGCAGATTTTAAACAAATTAAACAATTCTTATTAACTGCTGGTGAAATTGGTAGTATTTTTAAGAAAAATGCTACAATTTCTGCGGCAATGGGTGGTTGTCAGGCAGAAATTGGCGTTTCATCTGCAATGGCAGCCGGTGCATTAACAGAATTATTGGGTGGTACACCTGCTCAATGTCTATCTGCAGCAGAAATAGCAATGGAGCATCACTTGGGTTTAACATGCGATCCTATTGGTGGTTTGGTACAAGTACCTTGCATAGAACGTAATTCGATGGGCGCAATAAAAGCGATTCATGCAGCAGAAATTGCCCTAGAAACCAATCCTAAAGAATCTTTAGTACATTTAGATAAAGTAATCGATACCATGTGGGAAACTGCAAAAGATATGAATAAGAACTACAAAGAAACATCTGAAGGTGGTTTGGCTGTAACAGTTAGAATGGTAGATTGTTAATTTTTAGGAGTATTTAATTTTTTATCAATAAAATAAGAAATTAAAACTCCTAAAAAGTAAGCTAAAAGGTCTAAACAATCAAAAGTTGCGCCTAAAACAGTAACCGCTATTTTGTTATTTTGTAAACCAATAATTTCTATCAATTTTAAGAATTGGAAAAACTCTATGGTAAATGAGAATATTAAAACGGCCGTAGCTAATTTTATTGAGCTACCCTTATAAAATATTCTACAAAAAGCAAACAGTAAAACAGTTACCAATGCATCGCCTATAAAAGGTCTTATAAATTGGTCTCTTACAAATAAAGCAATAAAGACCTCTATAAAAAGTATCAGTAAAAAGATTAAAAGATATTTTTTATTGACTTGCATTATCTTGTAAATACCAAATCGTTACCAGAAGACATCTCTTCAGAAAAACGATATTTATCAACATTAAAGCCTTTTAAACCTTCTATAGTTTTAACATCGTTTTCTATAATATAACGTACCATTAAACCACGGGCTTTTTTGGCATACGTCATAATTGTTTTATACTGTCCGTTTTTAAAGTCTTTAAAAACAGGCGTTATCATTGGCGCTTTTAATGTCTTTTTTGGTAATGCTTTAAAATATTCTGAGCTTGCCAAATTTACAAGTAATTCATTATCAGTTAATTCGTTATTAAGAGAATCTGCTAAATCATTACCCCAAAACTTATACAAATTTTCTGTTTTGCCTACTTTTAATCTTGTTCCCATTTCTAAGCGATATGGTTGAATTAAATCTAAAGGTTTTAGTAAACCATACAAGCCAGAAAGAATTCTAAGTTTTTCTTGCATCACAGGTATTTTATCTTCTTTTAAAGTTGTTACATCAATTCCTTGAAAAACGGCTCCGGTAAAAGAATAAATAGCTTGTTTGGCATTCTCTTTTGTAAAAGGAGTGCTCCAGGCTTGATTTCTATCATAATTAAGCGCAGCTAAATCATCAGAAATTTTCATTAATTCTGATAATTTATTTTTAGAAATTGATTTTAATTTTTTGTTCAATTTTTCAGATTTATCTAAAAAACGTGGTTGTGTAAAGATTTCTGTAGATGCTTTGCTTTCAAAATCTAAAGACTTTGCTGGTGATATTATGATTTTCATTTTTATTTAAAATTGAAAAATTAGACATGTAATTTTGTTTGATAAAAATACAAATGATTGTCTATAAAATAGTACTAAATATGTAGTAAATTTTGATGTTTGTATCGATAAAATTTATTTATCTTCACAAAGAAAATTTATGATTTTTAATGATAAAAATTAGAGAGAAATTTCAATACAGAGAATCACGCTTTTATAAGTATGTAAAAAGCCACCAAAAATATGCTCCGGTATTTTTTTTTATGGGTGGATTTATTTGGGATTCTTTAACGCTGGGAAGAATTGATAGATTGTATGATATTGTAATCTTATGTACATATATTACACTTTTAACAGTAAGTATTTATGTTTACAACTTAGTTGATGGAGAAAAATGGAATAACACCTTTTTTAGAAAATATGAAGCTTATTTACCGTTAGCGATTCAGTTTTTTCTGGGAGGATTAACAAGTGCTTATGTTATATATTTCTCTAGAAGTGTTTCCTTATCAAAAACGGCATCTTTCTTTCTCATTTTACTCTTTTTATTATTTGCAAACGAATTTTTTAAGAAAAGAGTTTCTAATAAATACTTGCAGTTTGGCGCTTATTATTTTGTGAATTTTACTTTTTTAAGTTTTTTTATTCCGGTAGTTTTAAAGGAAATGAGCACAGAAATATTTTTAATTTCTGGTTTAATAAGTTTAGTTTCTACATTTTTATTAATAATTCTTGTTTATCGAAATAGTTATTCTACAAGAGTAGAAATGGTAAAATGGAAAATGATTGGGTTAATTTTTAGTATTTATCTATTAATCAATACTTTTTATTATTTCAGACTGATTCCGCCTGTTCCTTTAGCACTAGATAAAGGTGTGGTAGCTCATAATATTAAAATAGAGTCGGGTAAGTACAAGGTTTCTTACGAAGTAGATGATTGGTATATTTTTTGGCGAGATCATAAAATAGATTTTAATAGAACTATTAATAAACCCGTTTATATTTTTACTTCAATATTTGCACCTACAGATCTAAAAAAGAAAATATACCATCAATGGAAAAGGTATAATGAAACTACCAACAGTTGGCAGAACCTAGATAAAATAGGTTTTGAAATTACCGGAGGAAGAGACAGTGGTTATAGAGGTTATAGTTATAAAAATAACGTAAATGATGGTATGTGGAAGGTAGAGGTAGTTACAGAAGAAGATTTGGTTTTAGGTGTGGTAGATTTTAATATAAAGACAGGTAAATCTTCAAGAAAAACCAACTTAAAAGTTAGAGAATTTTAAAACGATCTAGGTTGTAGATTTTATATCTATTTAGAAATTCTTATTTTTAACAAATCATTCAAATTCATTCAACTTTATAGATTTAAAACAAATCATTTTAAATCTTGAAATACTTCAATCATGAAAAAAATTACAACACTATTATTCTTATTTGTTTCAGTAGCACTTGCAGCACAAACAGATGCCAAAATTTACGATATTATTAATGCTGTTTCTGCGGATAGAATTAAAGCTGATGTTAAAAGGTTAACAGAGTTTGGTACTCGTAACACATTCTCTGATACTATTTCTAATACACGAGGTATCGGAGCCGCAAGAAGATGGATAAAATCTGAATTTGAATCTATTTCTAAAGATTGTAACAATTGCATTAATGTGTTTTATCAGAAAGATTTTGTAACAAAAAAAGGAAATGGAAGAGTACCACATGATGCTTGGGTTGTAAATGTTGTTGCAGTTCAAAAAGGAACAAAATATCCAAACAAATATGTAATTATGAGTGGTGATATCGATTCTAGAGCTAGCAATACAATGGATTTTACAACGGATGCACCCGGAGCAAATGACAACGCATCTGGTATGGCAGGAACTATTGAAGCGGCAAGGGTTTTAAGTAAATATAAATTTGAAAGTAGTATTATTTATGTTGGTCTTTCTGGCGAAGAACAAGGTCTTTTTGGAGGTGCAGGTTTGGCCAAATATGTAAAAGAAAATAATTGGGATATTATTGGGGTTTTAAATAATGATATGATTGGTAATATCGTAGGAGTTGATGGAGTAATTGACAACAGGTCTTTTAGAATTTTTTCTGAACCAGTACCAGCAAATGAATCAGAAAGAAAAAGAAGAATGAGGCGTTTTTATGGTGGAGAAGTAGACGGTATTTCTAGACAATTAGCAAGATATATTCATAAAAATGTAAAAACATATATGCCAGAAATGAATCCGATGATGATTTACAGATTAGATAGATTTGGAAGAGGTGGACATCATAGACCTTTTAACGATTTAGGTTTTGCCGGAATTAGAATTATGGAAGCTCATGAAAATTATACACAACAGCACCAAGATATTAGAACCGAAAACGGAATTAATTACGGTGATACTTTTGAGCACGTTAATTTTCCGTATGCAAAAAAATTAACCGCTGTAAATGCAATTAATTTAGCAAGTTTAGCTTGGGCTCCAGAAGCACCCAAAGAAGTTGCCATTGGCGGAATAGTTCAAGCTAGTGCAAAATTAAAATGGAGCAAAGTAGAAGGGGCTAAAGGCTACAAAATTTATTGGAGAGACACAACATCGCCAACTTGGGATTATTCTAGATATGTAGAAACAACAGAATTTACTTTAGACGGTATTGTTATAGATAATTTCTTTTTTGGTGTATCTGCCGTAAGCGAAAACGGGCACGAAAGTGTTGTTGTTTTTCCGAATAAAATATGGAGATAAAGTGATTTTAAGAATTTTAATTATCAGTTTCCTATTTGTTTCTTGTTCAGAAGCATATAAAAAACCGAACTATGTTAAATTCAATATAACTTCAGATTCAATATTTGTTACTACTAAAAATAAAAATGTTTCTAATATATTTATTAAAATAATAGATAATAATACTACTGAACGGTTTGTAGATATAGATAAATTGGACGAAAAAGTTCTATTAAAATTTAATAAGTCTATTGTTGATACAAATTATATATTAGAGAATTATAAATTTTATGGTTATTATGGTGTTTCTAATTTAAAGAGATATGATACACTCTATAATTATCAATTGCCATTTTTAAAGGGTAAACGATATAGAGTACTTCAGGCAAATTTTGGTAGTTTTTCACATTATAAAATTACTTCTAAATATGCTTTAGATTTTAAGATGAACATTGGTGAAGAAGTTTGTGCAATTAGAGACGCTATTGTAGTAGATGTAAAAAATCATTTCGAAAAAAATGGTACAAGTAAAAAGTATTTAAACAAAGCAAATATTGTTTTTGCTATGCATAATGATGGTACTTATGTTCAATATGCGCACTTTAAGAAAAATGGAGTGTTGGTTAAAAAAGGGGATTCGATTAAAAAAGGTCAAATTATTGGTTATTCTGGTAATACAGGTTTTTCTTCAGAACCGCATTTGCATTTCACTATTTATAAGCCAACAAAAAATGGTTTGGTTTCAATTCCTTTTACCTTAAACGCTGTTCCTTCTGTTAATTATAAAAAAGGTATGTATGCAAAAAACAACTAAGCCAGAATTATATTTTAAAAACGATGTAGAGTGGAGGAATTGGCTGGCAGATAATCATCAAAAACAGCAAGGTGTTTATTTAATTTTTTATAAAGTTGAAAATGAAGAAGCATCTATGCGATGGGAAGAAGCGGTAAAAGTAGCGATATGTTTTGGTTGGATAGATTCTACTATTAAAAGCTTAGGAAACGGAAAAAGAAGACAATATTTTTGTAAACGAAACCTTAAAAGTGTTTGGAGTGCTTTAAACAAAAAATATGTAAAAGAGTTAATTTCTAATAACTTAATGCATAAAAGTGGTTTAGAAATAATTGATATTGGAAAGAAAAATGGTTCTTGGAATGCTTTAGATAAAGTTGAAAAAGGTATTATTCCAGATGATTTACAAATTTAGTTTAATAAAAATAAAACAGCTTTTGATAACTTTAATAATTTTGCACCAAGTTATAGAAAAAGCTTTTTGTATTGGTTAAACCAAGCAAAAAGAAAGAATACTAAAGAAAAAAGAATTGCAGAAATAATATCTCTTTGCGAAAAAAATATTAAATCTAGAGGAAATTGGTAATATGCAAACTGAAAAACTTAAGTTAGTACACACAAATATTCGTAACATAATTATACCTAATTCGGTTTATAAACCCTTTGTAGATAAATTAAAGAATCGTGTTAAGGTAGCATTAGTTTTTAATAATATTCAACTTAATTTTTACGCTGCAATAAAAAAAGACAAAATTTCTGGGGATTATAAAATGATGCTTAGTAAACAGAAACAAAAAGAATTGGGATTGTCTTTAGGAGATGAGTTTTACATTCAACTTTTTCAAGATACTTCTAAATATGGTGTAGAAATGCCAGAAGAACTAGAAGCTGTTTTAATGAGTGATTTTGATGCTAATCAAATTTTTGAAAGTTTTACAGCTGGTAAAAAAAGAAGTATAATCTACGGAGTGCTTCGTTATAAAACGAGTCAACAAAAAATTGATAAATCTTTGATTATGTGCGAAAATTTAAAGCGCGGAAATCATGAGCCAATTAAAATGTTTAAGTTAGATTAAAAAAAAAGAAGCGATTTCTCGCTTCTTTTAATTTTTACAAACCACTTATAAAGTTACCGTAAGGATCTTTAAATTGTGTACCTTCAGTAAATCTGTGTTTGCTAAGTTTATTATATTCTACCAAAGCCCACAGCACAAATTCTTTCATAAAATAAGTGTCTGTTTCATTTATGTTTGGTTGATACTTTGTAATCAACTTTTGCAACGGTTCTATTTTATCTAATTCTTTTTTATATTGCTTATCAGTATAATCATCTAATAATTCAAAATCAGTATCAACATTAAAAAACCAAGAAACAATGGTGTCATAAGGAGATTCTTCTTCTTGTTTTTCCAATTTTTTAATTTCAGGAAAATAATCAGGAAAGAGATTTTTGATAGCAGTTTTTATTAATTTTTCTGCAACCACATGTGCGCCCTCTTGTTCACCTTCATAAACCAATTCTACTTTACCAGTAATAGCAGGTATTATTCCGTCAAAATCACTTAAACGAATCATTGTTTTAGAGTCGCCAGATATAATTGCTCTTCTTTCGGCTGTACTTAGTAAGTTTTCGAAAGCAGAAATACTTAACCTAGCACTTACACCACTTTTAGCATCGATGTATTCACTATCTCTAGCTTCGAAAACAATTTGTTCTAATAAATCCTTTGCCAACTCAGGCACTTCTATAAATTCTTTTTGCGATGCAACTTTATTTGCTTCTTGCGCAGTAATTATTTTAGCTGTTTCTATATCTGCAGGATAATGTGTAAGAATTTGAGAGCCAATTCTATCTTTTAAAGGTGTAACAATACTACCTCTGTTTGTATAATCTTCTGGATTTGCAGTAAATACAAATTGCATATCTAAAGGCAATCTTAATTTAAAACCACGAATTTGAATATCTCCTACTTGTAAAATATTAAACAAAGCCACTTGTATTCTTGCTTGTAAATCTGGCAATTCATTAATTACAAAAATACATCTGTTTGCTCTTGGTATCATTCCATAATGAATTACTCTGTCATCAGCATAACTCAATTTTAAATTTGCCGCTTTTATAGGGTCTACATCACCAATAATATCGGCTACAGTAACATCTGGCGTTGCTAATTTTTCTGCAAAACGTTCGTTTCTATGCAACCAAAATATAGGGGTGTCATCTCCTTTGTCTTTAATTAATTCTATTGCAAATCTCGATATTGGATTCAAGGGATCGTCATTAATTTCAGAACCTTTTACAACCGGAATGTATTCGTCTAACAATGTTAACATCAATCTTGCCAATCTTGTTTTTGCTTGCCCACGTAAACCTAATAAATTGATGTTATGTTTACTTAAGATCGCTCTTTCTAATTCTGGTATTACAGTATTCTCGTAACCATGTACGCCTTTAAAAACCGTTTCTTTATTCATCATTTTACTGATGAGGTTTTCTCTTAATTCGTCTTTTATTGATTTAGATTCGTATCCAGATTTTTTTAAATCTCCTAATGTATTTATGCCGCTTATATCCATTTGATTTTTCTTTTAGCTATTCTCTTTCGCTTGCAGTAATAAAATTTTTATGTTTCTGTTTTTACTACTTGTGTTATTTATCCTTTAATTCGTTTTTTTCTATTGGTTTCGTAGTCTTCAAAAATCATTTCTCCTAAACCTTTTAAACCTGTATAAAATGCTTTTCCTTGATTTGCTTGCGTAAATGCTCTAACAAACTGCATTAAATAAGGGTCTTGTGCAATCATAAAGGTTGTAATAGGAATATGTAATTTTCTAGCTTGTTGCGCCATTGCATAACATTTGTTTACAATGTATTTATCTAAACCATTACTGTTTTTATAATATTGACCATCGGGTAAACGCAAGCAACTTGGTTTACCGTCTGTAATCATAAATATTTGTTTGTTGGTGTTTCTTTTTCTCCTTAACAAATCCATAGCTAAATTTAATCCTGCAACAGTATTTGTGTGATAAGGACCAACCTGTAAGTAGGGTAAATCTTTTATTTTAATAGACCAAGCATCATTACCAAAAACGATAATATCTAAAGTATCTTTTGGGTATCTTGTTGTAATTAATTCAGCCAAAGCCATGGCAACTTTCTTTGCAGGCGTAATTCTGTCTTCACCATATAAAATCATCGAATGGCTAATGTCTATCATTAAAACCGTACTCATTTGACTTTTATGCAGTGTTTCTTCAACCACCAAATCATTTTCTGTTAAATTAAAATCGCTAATTCCGTTATTTACTTGAGCGTTTCTAATACTCTCTGTCATAGAAACTTTGTCAAGGGCGTCTCCAAATTGGTATGCTCTAAAGTCTCCAGTATGTTCATCTCCAATACCAGGTGATTTACTTTTATGATTACCTGAACCACTTCTTTTAATTTTACCAAAAATATGATTTAATGCTTGTTGACGAATAGCACGTTCTGTTTTGGCAGTAATTTTTGTGCCACCAACTCCGTTACCATCAATTTCTTCTTTGATATAGCCTTTCTTTTTTAAGTCTTCAACAAAATCATCTATAGTATAATTTTCATCAGTTAATTTATACTCTATATCCAAAGATCTTAACCAATCGATGGCTTCTTCAAAATCACCAGAAGTATGTGTAATTAGTTCTTTAAATATTTCGAAAAGTTTTTCAAAAGGAGAAATGTTTTCTGCTTCGTAAGATTTAAAAACAAATCCTTTTCTTATTTTATTTTTTTTCATCATCATAAAAATACAACATTAAGTTTTTGTAATTCTTTCTAAAAAGTTAATATAAAAACATCATTGTTTTACAAAAATACAAAAAGATTAAACAAAATTATATATATTTGTCGTATGTCTACAATATTAATTACAGGAGGAACAGGTTTAGTTGGTAGTAAGTTAACAGAGTTATTGTTAGCGAACAAGCATGAAGTTAGGATTCTTAGTAGAAAGCCTTCTGCAAATAATGAATATAAGTGGGATGTATCGAATAAGTATATTGATGAAAACGCATTAACTGGTGTAGATTATATTATACATTTAGCAGGTGCTGGTATTGCAGATAAAAGATGGACAGATGAAAGAAAACAGATTATTATTGATAGTAGGGTAGAGACTGCAAATTTACTTTTTGATAAAGTAAAAAAATTAGATATTCAATTAAAAGGATTCATTTCTGCTTCTGGCAGTAATTATTACGGAGCCAAAACTGTAGATAAAATATTTAAAGAAGAAGACTCTGCCGGCAATGATTTTTTAGGAAAGGTTTGTTTACATTGGGAAAATGCTGCAAATAAATTTAAAGAATTAAATGTATCTGTTACAATTTTAAGAACAGGTATTGTATTATCTAGCAAAGGTGGTGCATTAGAAAAAATGAAAACGCCTATAATTTCTCCATTAGGATCGGGAAACCAGTACATGCCATGGATTCATATAGAAGATTTATGTTATTTATATATAAAAGCAGTAGAACAAGATTTTTCAGGTGTCTTTAATGCAGTTTCACCAGAATCTCACACAAGTAAATCTTTTTCAAAAATATTGGCAAAGTCTGTGAATAGACCTTATTTACCTATTGCCGTACCTGGTTTTTTATTAAAATTAATTTTTGGTGAATTGGCTGTGATTCTTTTAAAAGGTAGTCGATTATCTTCTAATAAAGTTTTAAAATATGGTTTTAGATATCAATTTGAAAGTTTAGAAAAAGCATTACATAAAATTTAATAAAAAGTACTTAATACTTATTGGTATTAAGTAAGTGCTATCATATTTAAAGTGTTTGGGGGAATGCTTTGAATGTTGTAGTTTAAAAATGATAAAGACGAACTTAGGGGTTCGTCTTTATTTGTTTTTAATAACTTATAAAATAATTGGGGGCTTACTTTATAAACTATAAAATCTAGGGGAATTGAGAATAACGAAGTTAGGGCTTCGTTTAAACCTCTAGTCAAACATGGGGGTATAGAGTTTTTTTGTATTAATTTATTGATTATATGTATATTGTTTTTCTATGGTGTAAAATTATTACAGATTCTTCAATCAAAAAATAATTATGATAAACGAAAACGTTTTCGTCTTATCAAAAACGTTTTCGTTTTCTATTTTATGGTACTTAAGTAGGTGATTTTTAATTTGTTCTAAGTATTTTATACAGGAAAAACACCCTGAAATTTGTGTTTTTTTCAGTAATAAGTATTTTTTAAAAGAATATTTAAATTTTCTTATCAATATTTTACTAATTTGATTGTATTAAATATTTTAAATTATCAAACAATAAAAAAGACGAACTAAATAGTTCGTCTTTCTTTTTATGATTTTAAAAGTATCTGGGGTTAATTAGACTTTTAAAAAATCATGTATAAAATTGTATTAAAAGTTAGAACCAGGAGATTCTGGTGGTGGCGATTGAGCTTGTGCTTTTTGTGGATTAAGAATCATATAGGTTCCTAAAGCAGTTAAAGCTGCATATTTACCGTAATTACCAATTTTTTTTATGGCTTCTTTTCTTGTAATGTCTTTGTTGTTTTCCATTATTATTGAATGTATAGGGATTATTCTAAAATTATTTTTTTTGTAATATTATTTGTGCTACTCTTTATCTGTAAAAGATAAACTCCTTTAGATAACTTAGGTAGTTTAATTTCTGATGTACCGTTAGAAGCAAAGTTTGTTTTGAATACTTTACTACCAAGAATAGAAACTATAGATAAATTAATATCAGTATTAACAATACCTTTTATAATTACTTTACTTTTAGAACTATAAATAGATACATTATCTATAGCTTCTGTTTCTGTAGCCAATACTTTAGCTCTTGTGTGTAAGTAAAAATTTCCAGTTCCGTTTAAATCGTCTTCTAAAACAATTTTATAGTTGTTATTACTATCACTTAATTTTGTAAATGTATTTTTAGATTTATCTTCTAAATAAACATTTAAACCTGTAGGTAAGTTTTTAATCTCTGTAGAAAATTCAATTTCAGAACCAGATTTTGCATTAATTCCTATAGGTATAATCATAGCTTCATGATTACTATTTGGTAGCGATTGAATACTTAATTTCTTCTCGTTTGATTTAGAAACTAATCCACTAAAAACTTGAAAATTAGAACTAACTCCACTAAATATTTCTCCGTCATATCCATTATCAAAACCTGTAGTTGTACCATCAATATAATAGATTTCTGTAAATTTAATGTTAGTACCATCTGTAATATTCAGTTTAATTTCTGGTCTATCAGACTTTAAGAAAGTATCTGTATTTTGGTGGCTTTGTGAAGCTGCAGAAAAATTAATATCATTTGTATTTTCTACCTCAACAAAAAATGCTTGCCCTGGTGCAATTTCGAAATTTTGTACAGTTACTCTTGTGTCATAGTCACCTAAACCTCCATTTAAGTTTTGATTCCATACCCATAAAGTTTGTGTTTTTAAACTTTTACCTACACCAGAGTTTTGAGTTAAAAAGTCTGCACTGTTTAAATAAGAAGTATAAGGGTTTGCCATTAAGTTGAAAGAGTTTGTGCCTTGCGTTACCTCTTTTACAACATTTCCTGTATTTAATGTTCCTGTAAATGCTAGCGTGCCATTTGATGTTAATCTAGTGGTAAAACCTTTTCCTGATTCTAATACATCTACAGTATCATCACCATTAATTTCATCTACTTGACCAACTTTATAATAAGCCCATCTTAAAGAGTTAGGTCTTGAATTATCAAAAGGAGCTAAAGCTATATTTCTATCAGTTCCAGAACCAGACCCTTTTGCGATACTAGGATGATTATTTACAAAATTTACAACTGTTTGCCCAGACAGAGGAGATCCTATTAAAAACCACTTATTTCCATCAATATTTCTGTTGTAAACTAAGTTACCTGTAGCTGTACCATTTACAATTAAAGATGCTCCTGTTTCTAAAGTAAAATTACCTGTATTTATTAAATTACCTCCTACTGTTAAAGATTTGCTAGAGTTTATAATAAGGTTACCTTCCACACTAAGGTCTTTAATAGATTTTTGATTACCATCTAAATAAGCTGTATTTCCAGAAGGAATCAAAACATTGTCTGTAGCTAAAGGTTCTCTATTTAAGCTCCAATTAGAAGCTATAGACCAATTACCAGAAGTACCTGTGAACTCGTTAGTAACTTCATCTGTATTAATGGTAATTTCTGTTTCTTTTTTATAAAAACTACCTACGTTTGGCGCAGTATATGCAATTGTGTATGTTCCTGGTGTCGAAACGGCAACATTAATCTCTCCGGTAGTAGTGTTTAAGGCTAAACCAGAAGTAGAAGAAAATTCTCCACCCGAAATTCCTTGTATGGTTGGGGTTGTATTAACTCCGTTGATAGAGTAGCTTGTGTTATCATAAGAAAAATCAGAAAAATCATTATAATGTAAATTGATGAATTTTTCTAACACTTTAGCGTAATCTCTAGAAAAATAAGGAATTGTAGCGCTTCTAGAATCTGAGACACCGTATGTAGAAGTATATGCACTTCCTAAGTCTCTAACTCTTCTATTAACTTCAGTCATAATACCATCAATAGTACCACCACCGCCATTTACAGTTCCGCCACCACCTACAACGGTGTTTGCATTACTTGTACTACCAGATCCGTGTCTAATATTACTATAATAATCTCCTGCGAAATAAGAATTATTACCAGGATTTGTATCATCACAAGAACCTTGCCCACCATCACCAATATGACTTGGTACAGTTCTATAACCTTCTGTTCTTCCGCATCCAGCGTGTCCTAGAGAAGCATATTCAGAACCTCCAGTAACTTGCATTAAACCTCCAAAACTTTCAGATCCTCTAATTAGATCTTCAAAAGTTAAATTTTGTAAATTGTTTTCAATTAAGTTTTTAATAGTAACTCTTGCTAATTCTGCAGCATTTGTTGATGTGTTGTTTAAATTTTCATCAAAAGAACTACTAGGTAAATTATAACCTGCTTCTATTCTAGGTATCGAGTGACTTTGTCCGTGTAAATCTATATACAAACCTTTACCAAACTTAGTATTGACATCTGCACTAGCTTGGTCAATAAAACCATGATAAGCATCAAAATACTCATCTGCACTGCTGTTACCACACGTTGCAACACTTTTTGTTCTGTTAGGATCTAGTTTATTTCTTCTAAGATTATTGATGATGATATAAGGATAAACTCCAAATTCATCAAAACATTTCTTTTGTATTTCTCTTATTAAAATGTCTGTATTATCATCCATTTCACCTGTACCACAACTTCTAGTAGTTAATTCTCCGCCGGTAAGTCTACCACCATGAGGAGCCGAAATTATTACAGGCATTGTACCCGGAATGTATTCTATATATTTCTTAGAAGTATTATGGTATTGTGATGTAGCAAAATTAATTGTAATATTTTGTTGCGAACTACTTTGATCTGGATTTGTGGTAGTATATGTAATCGTGTGGGTGTCTATAGTAGATTCTGATAAATCGATAACACCAGTTGTAGCATTGATTACCAAACCTGCTGTTCCTGTAAAAGTACCACCTGTTTCTCCTGTAATTGTTGGAGTAGGGTCGGCATCTGAAATTGAATAACTACTATTTGCATATGTAAATGATGCATCATCTAAACCAATATCGAACGAAAAGTCAAATTGAATAGGTGTGTTAGCAGAAGCATTATTAGAGAAATCTCCATTGAAATTAAAAGCTTCGCTACCGTTTACAAAAACTTTACCGTAGGGTCCGGTTCCGTTCCAATCATCACCATATTGGTCATAAACTCTTATGGTATAATTTCCGTTAGGAAGGTTTACAACAGATGAGTTTTGATTTAGAAAACTTGTGTTTGCTCCATTGCCAAAATTATCATCAATTGATAAAACAACTTGATTAGATGAATTGATAATCTCCATTTTATTTTCGCCTGAATAACTTGGCCAGTTTACGTTTAAGTAAACACTGTTTTGCGAAAAGAAATTTAATGCTTGTGAAAAAATAATTAAGACAAGAAGATGTCTTAAAAAATTAGGGGTAATTTTTTTAGTCATTTATTAGGGGTAAAAAAGGTTAATTAAAACTAATGTCAGAGCAAAAAAAAGGCTGTTAACATAATTTTAACAGCCAAATATAATATTTTTTTTGAATTATTGTAATATAATTCTAGAATTTTGTGGTGATATTTAAAGCAACTTCGCTCCAAGTTTTAGAAATTCCGTCAGAACCAGTATGTAAAGCTTCACAAACTTTATTTAAAGAAGCTAAAGCATCTAATGCATTCCAATTACTAACGTCCATTTTACCACTCATGGCAAACGTATTGTTTACAATTGTGTATTTGAAAGGTACTTTTTTAGATACACCGTTCATCTTAATCGTTGCACTACCAATAGAATCATTTTCTATGTTTAGTTTTCCTGATAGTAATTTTGTATCAGACATTACTCCGAAAAAGAACTTCTGAATTTTATAATCTCTACTAGAATCTTTTGTAAAAATACTACTTACAGGAATCGAAAATTCGGTATTATTAATTGCTTCTTTAATCGTTTCTCCAGAACCACCAGAAATGATATCTACTTGTCTAAATTGCCCACCAACTGGTGTTTTTTCTGTAAATTTATAAGCAGTAAAGTTAATTTCACTTTCAGCTTTTTTTAGTGAAAACTTAGCATTGTCTTCTTTTTGTTCTGTTTTAGATGCAGTTTTATCTGATTTACAAGAGATAAAACTGATGTTTGTTGCAACTAATAATAATAAAATAAATGCTTTTTTCATTTTGATTGTTGTTTATTTAATACTGTATTTGCTAATTTTATATACTCTTTTTTTGCTTCTTCAGAAGACATGTCTTTTAATTGCATCCAAGCATTTAGTTTAAATGCGTTTCTTACATTTAAATCGTTTTCATAAGGTAAATTACTGCCATAATTAGCTTGTTTGTAATATGCATAAAATTTAAGCATAATGTCTGGTGTAACTGCTTCTTTAAGCTCAGATATTTTAATGAAAGCTTCTTTAAACGCTATGTCTAAATCAGTATTCATATATTTATTTTCTTGCTACAATTTGTGTACCTCCCTTTACTTTATCGCCTAACTTTACAGCCAATTCTGTACCTAGCGGTAAATATAAATCTACTCTAGATCCAAATTTAATAAAACCTGCATCTGTACCTTGTATAACTTCTTCACCTTCTTTGGCGTAGTTTACAATTCTTTTAGCTAGTGCACCGGCAATCTGTCTGTATAAAACCTCACCCATTACGCCGTTTTCTATAACCACAGTTGTTCTTTCATTTTCTGTAGAAGCTTTTGGGTGCCATGCAACTAAGTATTTACCCGGATGATATTTGCTGTATTTAATAATACCGCTCATCGCATACCTAGTAACATGTACATTTATTGGAGACATAAAGATTGATACTTGTAATCTTTTATCTTTAAAATATTCTGGCTCTTCAACTTCTTCTATCACAACAACTTTACCATCAACTGGTGCAATTATTGTTCTTTCATCTAAAGTTGTAACCCTCTTAGGGTTTCTAAAAAATTGCAATACTGTAAAAAGTAGTATTAAAATGACTACTTGAATTACTTTTACAAGCCAAATAATTTCTATAAATCTATCTGCTAATAAAATACCAGCTATAGATAAAATAAAAGCAATTACAATAATTTTATACCCTTCTTTATGAAAACGAATCATACTTAAATAATAAAGTTAATATACAAATATACAAACGGAGCCGCAAATAATAAACTATCAAGCCTATCTAAAATACCTCCATGACCTGGCATAATGTTACCACTGTCTTTAATTTTTGCTTGTCTTTTCAATTTAGATTCTACCAAATCTCCAATAGTTCCAATAACAGAAACAATTGTGGCAATTATAAACCAATTTAGCAAAGTTAAATCATTATTTAATCTACTAATAAAATATGCTGCTACTAAAGAAAATACAAAGCCACCTATAAAGCCTTCGATGGTTTTTTTAGGAGAAACAGAAACAAACAATTTTGTTTTACCAAAATTTTTACCCACCAAGAAAGCGAAACTATCGTTTACCCAAATTAGTATTAAGATAGATATCATTATATAAGGTGTGTAGACTTCATTTACAAAAGGCAACAGAATTAAAAAACAAAAAGAAAAAATAAGATATCTAATTGTTAATCCAAGTTTGTCTCTTTCTGTCTTAAATTTAATTTCTTTCTTTTTAAATAATTGAAAAATTAGAAACAATGAAGATGCAATATTTATAGCTAAAATAATATTGATGGCGTAATTGTAAGGTCTTT
>JAHDHO010000169.1 GCA_020631275.1 Polaribacter sp.
ATAATGCTGGTGGAGCTTGGGATAATGCAAAAAAATCTTTTGAAGCTGGTGTAGATATTGATGGAGAGATGACATATAAAGGGTCTGATGCACACAAAGCAGCTGTAACTGGAGATACGGTTGGAGATCCATTTAAAGATACTTCTGGTCCATCAATGAATATTTTAATTAAATTAACTTGTTTAATCGGTTTGGTTATAGCACCTATTTTAGGCGGACATACAGAAGACACTATACAAGGTAAAGATATTAAAAAAGGAATAAAAATTAAAGAGAACGATAACAAACTAGCAAAAGTTACAGAAACCGATAAGGTTAACAAGATTTTTGTCTTAAAAGAGTAATCATCAAAATATGGATTCATAAAAAAAGCTGCACTAACTGCAGCTTTTTTTATGTACTATATTGTATCAAATTATTTTTTATAAATTACTTTATAATCATCACCAACTTTTTGATTTAAATCTTCAATAGTTTTAAAATACTTATATCTTGTATTAAAAATTCTATCTGGCTTATCACCAACTACATAATACTTAACATTTAAATCTGGTGCGTTTAAGGTAATTTGATCTGAAATTCTCATCTTTTTATCGTTAATAGATTGATCCATTTCTTCTAACATAGAAATTACAACTAAATTATTATTCATTGCTCTAATCTCTTTTATATCAATCTTGTGCTCTTTATCTGTAACTTCAACTTCTACCATTAAGGTTTGTTCTTCTTTTTCTATTTCACCATCATCATTTGGCATATCAACATCTACATATGGCACCTCTACCTCAGTTTCTTCCATTACTACCACAACTTTTGGCACTTTAACTGTTTTTGTTGTTGTACCAACATTTACATCTGCCCAGTCTACATCAAAAGATGGTAATTGACCCGCTTTGGTATCTACATCTATATCAACATCTGGTAATTTAGCCTTTTTTGTTTGGTCTACGTCACAGCTATACAATACAGAAGCTGCCATTATTGTCATAATGATTTTTTTCATAATATTTAAAATTTTGGTTAAACTTAAGTTGTACTTTTCAAGCACAAATCAAAATTAAGAGGATTTAACCGTACTAATTAGCTCAAAAAAAAATCTTCTTAACTCAAATAATGGTAAGAAAATCTGTTTGAAATTATTACTTGGCTTAGACAATTAGTACTTTTGTTTAAATTGAGTTATCCATATAAATTTTAGTACTATATGTCATTTTTTAGTAAAGATCCTTTACAAATAATTGTTTTTCAGAGCTATGGTAGTGATACACATTTTTACGTGAGAGGTAGAGCTTTACAAGACGAAAATATCAATCTAGAAAAAAATAACGTATTTAGCTTATTAAGAAATACTTGGAAACGTTTTGAGAGTGATGAGGTTCGAAATACATCTTTAACAATTCTATTGCCTAATAACCATAAAATTATTACCAAAACTGATTATAAAGGGTATTTTGAAGTATCTGAAACCTTAAATAATTTAACTAATTTAACCGATATTGAAGGTTGGTTAAACTTTGAAGTTTCTTTTACCGATTCTAATATCAAAAGAAAAATAACGAACAATAATACCTTTTTGGGTAAAATGTTGATTCCTAAATTAAGAGTAGACTACGGAATTATAAGTGATATAGACGACACTATACTACATACAGGTGTTATTTCTAGAATGAAATGGCGAGTACTTATAAATACATTTTTTGTATCTCCTTTAAAAAGGAAAGTACTTGTTGGTGCTGCAGAATTTTACAACTTATTACATCTTGGTATATCTGGTAAAAATGCGAATCCTTTATTTTATGTTAGCCACAGTCCTTGGAATTTATATAGATATTTAGACTTTTTCCTTGAAAAAAACAATTTTCCGAAAGGAGCCATTTTGTTAAGAACTGCTGGTAGTATTTTTAAGAAAAAAACCTTAGAAGAAAAACCGCAAAAACAAAACGAAATTAGAAATATTCTTAAAACTTATACAGATTTAAAGTTTATTTTAATTGGTGATGCTGGTGAACATGATGCTGATATTTATATGGAAATCACTAAAAACTATCCTAATAGAATAAAAGCTATTTATTTAAGAAGTGTACAACATAGTAAAAAAATGGAACGCATTAAATTATTGGTAGAAAATTATAATGATACCGAATTTTTTATTGTTGATTCTTCTAAAGAGGCTATAATACATGCTAAAAAACATCAATTTATAGCATAAAAAAACTGCTTAAATTAATTAAACAGTTTATTTATATATTAAGGTTTTAATTTTATCTTTTAACTCCGCCTCTAATTAAAGAAAGCACAAATAATACTAAAAATACAAAAAATAATATTTTAGCAATTCCTGCAGAAGCTCCTGCAATTCCTCCAAATCCTAATACTGCAGCAATTAATGCAATTACTACAAATGTGATTGTCCAACGTAACATAATTTTAAAGTTTTAATGGTTAATAAATAAATAGATATTTCTATTTCTTACACTACAAATTTACGTGCTTTATAGCATTACACTTAACTCTAATAAATTGATTATTAACTCAAATAGAGCGTAAAAAAATATCTCAAATAAAAAAAAGATGCTTTTCAGCATCTTTTTTAAAGTTCTAACTAAAGTTTAAATCTTAAGAAATTTCTTCTAGGGATTTAATATTGTAAAGACCCGTTTCTATGATCGATTTTTGCGATTCTAATACTTCTTTGGTACTACTTGGCAAACTTGTTTCTTTTAAAACGTCTTCATATTCTTGAATAGAAGCTTTTTCTCCTCTAATTGCCTCTTCTAACATAGATTCTTCATCATCTAAAGAGAATAAAGATTTTACATCCATCCAAGCTCGATGTGCTGTTCCTGTTAAACTACCACCTTTATCTACTTCTTGGTTAAATGATTTAATTTCTTTTTTTAATTCATGTCCAAAAGTATATCTCTCTTCTGCCTTTTTATTAAAGTATATTTTAAGAGAATTGTTTTCTATATTTTCTGCAGCTTTTTTAAAACCTTTTTCTGCATCGTATGTTTTTTCTAAAAGTGCATTTAATTTCTCTCCAACTTCTTGTGTGTAAGTATTCATTTCTTTTTAATTTTTTAATGAACGCTCGTTTCGTTTTAAGATGCCAAACGCTTTACATCTGTTTTATATTTCAAAATTAAATCTTATCTAAAAGAACTATTAGTTCAAATACTTTTATAATTAACTCTATAAATTTTTAGAGTTTTATTAATTTATATTGATATGTTTTCTTTCATGTACTTTCTATAGCTATTTGCTAAAGATGTTTTTTCTTTTTCTGAAAAAACTTTACCAGATAATTGAAAAAATTGATGCTCTTCATCTTCTAAATGATGTTCTACTTTTTCTTTTAAATCCTTTGCTGTTTTTAACCAGGCTGAAGAATCATAATCTGTTTCTTCTAATTTTTCTATCAACTCATCTATTTCATGATGCTCTGCAATACCGTGTCTTGCTTTTTCTTGCATCATATCATTAGAAATTAAAGGCTTGTAAAAATGGCGTTCTTCTGCATTTGCGTGTACTTCTAACTCTTCTTTTAGTTCTTTAAATAATTGATCTCTTAATTTCGAATCACCAGAAGTATCAACTAATTTGTCTAAAAGTTCTCTTTGCTTGTCGTGGTCTATCCTTATTTCTTCGTAAATGTTCATGATATATTTTTTTTTGGTTACTCAAAATTACAGCCGAAATCGAAAATTTTTTAGCTCTTTTCATAAAAGTATTAATCGATATGAATTTTATATATAAGTTTAAGTCAGCATTATAAACAAAAGACTTTCAATAATTTAAATAATACCACATTGATTACAATTGATATAATTACAGGTTTTGGAAATGCTAAAAATACTAAGTGTTTTGTTCTGTTTGATTAGTGTATTAATTTCTAAGAATTTCTTACAGAACTTCGAAATGAATTTATTTTTAAAATTTTACTCCAACCAATTTAGATAAAAAGTTAATTATTGTAATAGAGCTATAAAAAAACCTCAGCGAATTAACGCTGAGGTTCATCAATCAACCAACCACTTATTCGAATATTATAAAAACAATCGAATAACTTTGCTGTTATATTTTATTTAAAAATCTTTTTAATAAACACTAAAGCACTGTATTTACTCAGAAACTTTAATGAACTACTTAAGATGTTTAGTGGTTTTAAACTTTCTTCAAAATCATTTTTTACAATTTTGAGTTCTTCTAATGCTATATCTCTTTCTAGAGCAATTTGCTTTAAATCTCTATCTATTTCTTCGAAGCTAGTATAGTTTTTCATAACTTTTATATTTAATTAAAAAATACATCAGACATTTTACTAATAACTTTTTTATCTAGAGTTTTTCTAAAAAGATAACAAAGCAATGCAATAACAATTATAATTCCTGCTACAGCTAAATACCCTAAGGCACTGCTACCAAAAAGTTCTCCTAATGCTATTGCTGCCGATACTGATAAGAAAACAAAACTAATAAAGGCTAATCCTCCTATTAAAAGTATTTTAGCAATCATACCTAAGGTTAGGGCAGATATTTGAAATGCTTTTAATTTTGCATGCTCATAAGATTTAGAGACAAACTCTTTACCAGCGTCTGTACCCTTGTCTGCAGAATTACTAAAACTTTTAAAAATGCTCATCTACTTACACAGGTTTTTGTAATTTTTTATTTTTTTCTTTAAGCTCTTTTAGTTTTTTCTCTAAAGTAGTAATTACATCTTCTGCTTTATGACTAACATTAGACACAACATTTTCTAATTGTGTATCTAAAGTTTCTTTTTTATCTGAAACAGTAGAAGAAACTTGAGTTTTTAACTCAGATGCTCTTTCTGCCATTTTATCTTTTGCAGCCATTGCTTCTTCAGAAATTCTTTTTCTTGTCTTTTCACCTTTATCTGGTGCAAATAAAATACCTAAGGTTGCCCCTATAACTGTACCTGCTAATAAACCTACTACTGTGTTGCTACTATTGCTCATATTTATTTTTTTTATGGTTAACTTTCTCTGTTATTCTATTGATTGCAATTTCTGTACCATTATAAGTACACAACAAAGATAATTTGAAAGAGTAGTTTACATTAACTCTATAACTTCAAATCTTGACTCAAACCAATTTTTAATGAAAAACATGCTTAAAAACGCAAAAAACACCTCAAAATGAGGTGTTTTTATTAAAAAAATATGTTTTTTTTATCTAAAAAGCATAACGCTGTGGTCCTCCTC
>JAHDHO010000170.1 GCA_020631275.1 Polaribacter sp.
ATGTTGTACCACCATTATTAAGAATTAAAACAATCTTTATTTATAGAACAGATAATGGTTGTTGGTGAAGGAGAAAAAATGCCTGCAGCAATTATTCAACCAAATTTTGAGTTTATTAAAGACTGGATTGATAAAAAAGGTTTGTCTATTGGAAAAACCAATGAAGAAATTATTAATTCTGAAATAGTTGTTAGTAGAATACAAAGAGAAGTCGATAAATGTAACGAACATTTTGGCAAATGGGAACGCATTAAACGTTTCGAACTTACAAAAGATGTTTGGTCTATTGATGGCGGTCACTTAACACCAACAATGAAAATGAAAAGGGCAATAATTAAAGAAATTTATAAAGATTTATACGAGAAAATATATAGACCGTAAATAAAAAAACCGAGCAAAAAGCTCGGTTTTTTTATTTCTAATTTTAAGTTTAAACTCCGAATTGAGTTAAATGATGATCTAAATGTTTATAAAAAGAATTGTTCCATTCTTGTGAAGTTAGTTTCCCAAAAGAATGAGATTCTTTACCTTCAAAATGTTTAGCTCCTAATTCTTGTGTTTTGTTGATGTAATTTATCAATATTATTTTTTCTTGATCAAAATTCTTTTCTTCATCAATTATAAATTGAGGTGCTGTTTTACCATTTTTAGCATATGGTTTTGTAGATACAACTGCATTTTTAACAAACAATTTTAACATAAATTTCATAAAAGCATTTGGCTTAGGATGCTTATCGGTATAAACCATTTCATAAGTAACATTACAATGCGCTAACATTTGTGATACAGACATTTTACCCCAATTAGGTTGGGTAGATGCCGTTAAATTATTAATTCTTTCAATAACTTGATTACTTACCTCTTTTTCAAAAATATTTTTCATTTTTTACTAATTTTTAATGTAAAATTTTAAATAATAATTCTTTTAAAATATCATGACTTGTTTGATTTGCTCCTACACCTTTACTTTTAACATCTGCTTCTCTTAACATTGCAATAACTTGTGCTACTTTTCTCATAGGATAATTTCTAGCTGCTAAAAAATATTCATCTACAAAATACGGATTTACACCAATTGCTTTAGCCACAGAGCTTTTTGATTTATCCTTTAACCCATGAAAAGAGAGTAATTGTGTAAAATAACCGTTTAACAAAGAAATAGTCATTACTAAAGGATTACTTTTTGGGTTTTCCGCAAAATAATTAATAATTCGATTTGCTTTTACAATATCCTTCTCTCCTACTGCCTTTCTTAACTCAAAATTATTGAAATCTTTAGAAATTCCAATATTTTCTTCAATATGCTTATCGTTTATAATAGTTGCTTCTGGTAAAACAAGCATTAATTTTTCTAATTCATTCGAAATTTTACTTAAATCAGTTCCTAAAAATTCAACCAACATTAAAGAGGCTTTAGGTTCAATTTGATATTTTTTTCCGCTTAAAACTCTACGAATCCAATCCGAAACCTGATTGTCGTACAATTTTTTACTCTCGAAAATAACACCTGTTTTCGCTATAGCTTTATGTAATTTTTTACGTTTATCTAACTTTTTATATTTATAGTTTAAAACTAAAACTGTTGTTGGCTGCGGATTTTCGGCATAAGAAACTAACTTTTCTATATTTCTGCTTAAATCTTGTGCTTCTTTAACAATTAAAACTTGTCTTTCGGCCATCATTGGGTACCGTTTAGCCGCAGAAACAATATCTTCTACACTAGCATCTCTACCATACATTACCTGCTGATTAAACCCTTTTTCTGCTTCATCTAATACATGTTCTTCGATATAATCAGAAATCTTATCAATATAATAGGGCTCTTCTCCCATTAAAAAATAAATGGGTTTTATGGTACCGCTTTTAATGTCTGATACAAGAGCTTTAACGTCGTTCATTTATTCTTTTATACTGATTGCATTATGTATGTTCTGTTGGAGTTTCAAACCAGTTTTCCATAAATTCGAAATTAGCATCACTTACTTCAAATTCAAAAGTTGATCCTTTTTCGAAATTTCTTTTTAAAACTCTATCTTTTCTAATTTCTTTTGAAATATCTAAAAAATGAAATTGAATATTAATATTATTATCGTTGG
This sequence comes from Polaribacter sp., assembly GCA_020631275.1. Classification (GTDB taxonomy): domain Bacteria; phylum Bacteroidota; class Bacteroidia; order Flavobacteriales; family Flavobacteriaceae; genus Polaribacter. The sequence continues at coordinate 2,097 of JAHDHO010000170.1, forward strand.
CAAATTTTCTATATTTTTCTCTGTGTAAAAATTTAGAAAGTCCTACATCTAAAATACTATCTACACCACTATTTTCTAACTGTAATATCAAATCTTCTATGATAACTTCTGCCCTATCAATTCTTTCTAAAAACCAATCTAAACCATCTATATCTTTCTTATCCGGGAAAAATAAAACTTTATTCCATTTATCTAAAGTAAAAATAATACCAGAAGTTTCTTTTTTTAATTGACTAGCGTATGTAGATTTACCTGCACCAGTATTACCAACTAATAAATGTATCATAACTGTTTTTTAATTACTTTTGATTGATGCAAAAACTGAACTTACCAAACTACAATTTCCGACTCAAAAGTAACGAAAATAAGATGCTTATTTTTGATATTTTAAGAAAAAAATTCTTGGTACTTACACCAGAAGAATGGGTAAGACAACACTATGTGGCATATTTATTACATGTAAAAAAATATCCGAACTCTTTAATTGCTCTGGAAAAACAATTAACTATTAATAATAGAAAAAAAAGAACAGATATTTTAATTTTTAATGCGAAAGGCGAACCAGATATAATTGTAGAATGTAAAGCACCATCAATAAAAATTACACAAGCTACATTTGATCAAATTGCGAGATATAATTTAAAATTAAAAGCAAATTATTTAATTGTAACCAACGGTTTACAGCATTTTTATTGCAAAATGGATTTTGAAAATGAAACTTATATTTTCTTAAAAGATATTCCAGATTATATTTAGTTATTATCTTATTGGAATTAACAATTTTCTAATAGCTATAAATAAGATTTATAACGTAAATTTGCACCCTTGAAAACAGCAATCGTCATATTAAATTGGAATGGTAAAAAACTATTAGAACAGTTTTTACCATCAGTAGTTAATTTTAGCTTAAATGAAGCCGAAGTTTATGTAGCCGATAATGCTTCTACAGATAGTTCTATTTCTTTTATCAAAGAAAATTATCCGTCGGTAAAAATTATTAAAAACCCAACCAATGGCGGTTATGCAAAAGGTTATAACGATTCTCTACAAGCTATTGATGCAGATATTTATTGTTTATTAAATTCTGATGTTGAAGTAACTAAAAATTGGTTAAAACCTGTATTAACTGTTTTTAAAAACGATGATGAAACAGCTATTATTCAACCAAAATTATTAGATTTTAAAAATAAAACTAAATTTGAATATGCAGGTGCTGCAGGCGGATTTATAGATTTATATGGATACCCTTATTGTAGAGGAAGAATTTTTAATTCTTTAGAAACAGACCAAAATCAATTTGATGATACTTCAGAAATTTTTTGGGCTTCTGGCGCTTGTTTGTTTATTAGAGCAAATGTTTATCATAAACTTGGTGGTTTTGATGAAGACTATTTTGCGCATCAAGAAGAAATAGATTTATGCTGGCGAACTCAAAATATTGGTTATAAAGTAAAATATGTTGGCACGTCTACTGTTTATCATGTTGGCGGAGCAACTTTACAAGAAACGAATCCGCATAAAACATTTTTAAACTTTAGAAATAGCTTATTAAATGTTGTAAAGAACGTACCTAAAAAGTGGTTTTTATTTGTAATTTTTTCTAGATTAATTTTAGACGGAATTGCTGGATTAAAGTTTCTATTAGAGTTAAGACCAATACATACCTTTGCTGTGATAAAAGCGCATTTTAGTTTCTATAAAAATTTTTACAAATATTTACAAAAGAGAAAGTTATTACAAAAAAAACAGAACTATAATTTACACACAAGTGTTGTTTGGCAACATTTTATTTTAGGTAGAAGAAGATTTGAAAACTTAAAATAGGTTTAAAGAATATCTAAACTCCCTTTTCCTTCTCTAATTACTTCTGGTTCTTCTGTTAAATCGATCACTGTAGATGCTTCATTACCGCCATAACCACCATCAATAACAACATCAACTAAATTTTGCCATTTTTCAAAAATTAACTCAGGATCTGTGGTATACTCTAAAACATCATCATCATCTCTAATAGATGTAGATACAATTGGGTTGCCAAGTTCTTGCACTAAGGTTCTAATGATAGAATTATTTGGAATTCTAATACCAACCGTCTTTTTCTTTTTAAATACTTTTGGTAAGTTTTTACTTCCTGGCAAAATAAACGTATAAGGTCCTGGCAAAGCCCTTTTAAGTATTTTAAACGTCGCAGAATCAATTTGTTTAACGTAATCAGACAAATGGCTTAAATCATTACATATAAAAGACCAGTTAGCTTTTTCTAACTTAATATTTTTTATTTGCGCTATTTTTTCTAAAGCTTTTGGTTTTGTGATATCACACCCTAAACCATAAACCGTATCTGTAGGATATATAACCAAACCACCAGCCTGTAAAACCTTTACAACTTTAGCAATTTCTTTTGGGTTTGGATTTTCGTTATAAATTCTTATAAATTCTGCCATAATATAAAAATACAAAAAACTCAGCTTGAAATACAAACTGAGTTATTTTATTTGGGAAGGGTTTTAGAAATTAAGATTTATCTACCAATCTAAATCCTTCTCCGTGAATATTTAAAATTTCTACTTTTTCGTCTAATTTTAAGTATTTTCTAAGTTTTGCAATATAAACATCCATACTTCTAGAAGTAAAATAGTTATCATCTCTCCATATTTTTGTTAATGCTAATTCTCTTGGCATTAAATCATTTTTATGAAGCGCTAACATGCGTAACAACTTACTCTCTTTAGGCGATAATTTTACAGCTTCACCATCTTTACCAATAGATAAATGACGTAATTTAGAATTGAAAAAGAAATTTCCGATTGTAAATTCAAACTGCTCGTTTTCTGTAGAATTATCTGTTTCTTTTCTTTGTAAAATTGCTTTAATTTTATGTAATAAAACTTCAGAATCGAAAGGTTTATTTAAATAATCATCTGCCCCTACAGCATAACCTTTTAAAACATCTTCTTTAAGAGTTTTAGCTGTTAAGAAAATAATTGGCACTTCTTTATTTGTTACTCTAATATCTTGTGCTAAAGAAAAACCATCTTTACGAGGCATCATTACATCTAAAAT
>JAHDHO010000171.1 GCA_020631275.1 Polaribacter sp.
AATATCTAATAAGATTTCTATACCAAGATTTGGAGAGGTACAAGAAACCGAAAGCCTAAATGTTGCTACGGCAACAGCTATTTTGTTAAGTGAATTTAAACGAAATAGTTAAACCTTACTCGAAAGCAAAGTTTATAAAAATACCACGAGTTCCCATGAAATTTACTGGCGCTGTCCACCTACTATTTGGGTCATCATCATATTTTATTTCGTTGTTCATTGCAAAAACTCCGCGAATTGAAGGAGAAAACTTAAAGTAGTATAAATAGAAATCTACACCAACACCAACCTCATACATAAAGTTATTTGTTTTCATTCGAAATTGTCCTGCAGAATTATCATCTTGATTATCTTCGTTTGAAGAAAAATTATAATCATAAGAAACACCAGCAAGTAAATAAGGCCTAAAGTTCTTATATCTATCTGTACTAAATTTAAACACTAACGGCACATGTAAGTAAGTAGAACTTACTTCTCTAATGCTATCTTGCGGATTTGAAGAACCGTTTAAGTGATTAAAAATTATATTTTTAGAATTACTCATTAATCCTGGTTCTAAACGCAGGTTTAAGTTTTTGTGCAAACGCAAATCAGCAATTAAACCAACATTAAAACCTGTTGTAGATTCTACAGTAATATTTGCATCTGTAATACTACTTTCTTTTAGGTTTAGTTTAAAATCATTTTGATTTAAACCTAAGTAAAAACCATAATGCAAAGGTCTTTTATCAAAAGTTGGTAAATAATCTACACGCTCTCTTTGTGCAAAAAAAGTACTACTAACCAATATAGAAAAACAAAAAAATAAAATTCTCTTACTCATAATTATTTACGTGCTGTGTAAATTGTTGCAACACCAAATGTTACAGGATTATCTTCTGTATGTGTAAACCCATTTTTTTGTAAAATATTGTTGAAAGCTTTACCAAACGGAAAAGAATTTGCAGACTCAGACAAATAAGAATACGCTACTTTGTCTTTAGAAAATAATTTACCTACAATTGGTAAAAATAAGTTTGTATATAATTTATAACCTTGTTTAAAAGGAAATTTGGTTGGATTTGATGTTTCTAAAATTACTAAAACTCCTGTTGGCTTTAAAACTCTTGCAATCTCTTTAATTCCTTTATCTAAATTGGCAAAATTTCTAACACCAAAAGAAACTGTAATGGCATCAAACGTATTGTCTTCGAAAGGCATTTCTTCAGAATCGCCTACAATCATTTCTATTTTATCAGAAAGTTTAGCTTTTGCTATTTTTTGCTTACCTACTTCTAACATTCCTGCAGAAATATCTAAACCAACAATTCTATCAGGGTTTAAACTAGACATCATTAAAGCTAAATCGCCAGTACCTGTTGCAATATCTAAAATTTGCTTCGGATTGTTTTTACCAACAATTTCTACAACTTTTTTACGCCATTTAACATCTATTCCTAAAGAAATAACTCTATTTAAACCATCGTAATTACCAGAAATATTATCGAACATTTGAGCAACTTGTTCTTTTTTCCCTAATTCTGAATCTTTATAAGGTTTTATAATTTTCGACATACGTTATTTCTTAAAGCTTAAATATTATATATTATTATCCGTTTATTGCAACCACTTCATTAATTTGATTTGGTAACATTTCTTTTAATAAATTCTCTATACCGTTTTTTAATGTTGCTGTAGATGATGGGCAACCACTACAAGCTCCTTGCAAAACTACACTTACTACTTTATTCTTTTCATCAAAAGATCTAAAAGCAATATTTCCTCCGTCTCCTGCAACCGCTGGCTTAATATATTCATCTAAAATATCTACAATTTGTGCAGAAATTCCTTCTAAAGCTACTTCTGGAACTACTTCTGTAGCATTATCTGATGTTGCTGCTTCTTGCTTTGGTAATTCTTTTATTATTATTTTTCCTTCGGCTAAATATTCTCTAATAAAAGATCTTACTTCTCCGTAAACTTCATTCCATTCTACCATATCATACTTAGTAATAGAAATATAGTTATCAGAAATAAAAACTTCTTTTACAAACGGAAAATTAAAAATTGCTTGCGCTAAAGGAGAAGACGTATTTGCTTCATCTATATTTTTAAACTCAACATCTGTTTGAGTTAAGGCTTTATTTGTACCAAACTTCATTACTGCTGGGTTTGGCGTAACTTCTGCATACACCTCTACAGCTTCCTTCTTAGAAGTTTTTTGCTCGTTTACAACAACATTACCAGCATTTAAATAGGCTTCAATTTGCTCTTTCACCTCTTCTTGTACATCAATCCATTGTACAATATCAAAACGCTGAATTGCTATAAAGTTTGCAGTAACAAAAACCTTTTTCACAAATGGTAAATAAAATAATTGTTGTGCTAACGGAGAGTTTTTTGCTTCGTCTATATTGTTAAACTCATAACTACCACCATTTATTAAAATAGTGTTACTGTTATATTTAATGATTGTATCATTAGTAGTTTCTTGTATGGTAATTTTAGTATCTGACATGTTCTAAAAATTGAATTGCAAAATTAAGGCAAAAAAGATAAATAAGATTATCTAATGCTATAAAACTTCAAGACTCTGTTAGATTTTATAATTAAAATATAAAATCTAACAGAGTCTTAAAAATAAGTTATTAAATATACTATAGGTTTATAGAAACAGTTGCTGTAAAAAATCGATTATCGATATCTAAATCAGCTGCATTTACATTAAAACCTGAATAAAAGTTGTATGGTGTTGTTCTATTATTATTACTGTAAGCTAAATCTATTTTGAAATTTCCAAAATTATAACCACCACCAAAAGAATAACCTTCTAAGTTATCTGAGTCTAAAGCCATTTTATCTGGACTTTGCTCGAATTTATAACCTCCTCTTACACTAAATCTATCAAATCGCCATTCTGAACCAATATTAATTGCATGTGTATTTCTTAATTCATTTACAAAAAAGTTATTCTCATCAGAAAAATCTCCATTTGAAAGTTCCATATTTTTATAATTCTTATTGATATAATCGATACTCAACAATCCATTTTTTCCGAAGACAAAAGCTGCACTAGTTGTAAATTTACTTGGTGTTTTTAATCTGTAAATTAATCTTTGAGAAGGAAAATTTCCACCAAAAGTATTATCGTAAGTAGTATTGTTGTTACTAACTGTTATTTCTGTATCACCATTAAAACCATCATTATCAATAATATTAGTTTCTTCTAATATTTCTGTAAACCAAGTTGGTGTTTGATAAGACATACCAAATCTAAAATTTTGATGTGCTTTGTAAATAAAACCGAAGTTTAAAGAAACACCAGCACCTGTAGTAAAGTTTTCTTGATATAAATTAGCATCTAATGTATTTCCGTTTCCATCATTATTAAACTCGACCAAGGTAGAACGCTGGCTAAAATTTAAATCGTAAAAATTTAAACCTGCACCAACATACAATTTATTTCTATGTACAGATGAAAATGCAATATTCATTTCACTTAACTCACCTTTATAATCATTAAAAAAACGCTGTTCTTCTGCAATATTATAATCTATCGTTGGCGTATTATCATCTAGAGGAAAATCTCTAAAAGTAGCAACACCACTATTACCTATAGCACTAAAACTATTTGTAAAATCTTTTGTAATTCGATAATTAAAACCTATTGCAAATTTACTCCAATCAGATTTATAAGCACTGTCAAAAACCAGAACTGCACCAGCTTGCGATAAGTTTAAAAATTGTTCTTGATTATTAGTTCTATTTCCATAATAGGTTGTATTAATATCTGTATTTCTTGAATTTAATGTAGCAGTAAAGGCACTATTATTAAAAACAGCTAAACCTGCAGGATTGATATTCATAACAGATAAATCTCCACCAAGTGCCCCAAAAGCACCACTCATAGAAGTAAACCTTGCTGTACCATTATTATCGTCTTGAGAAAAAAGCAATCCTAAATCTTGATACCCTAAAGACTGAGAATAAGACGTTATTGTTACTGCGAATAATACCGCTAATGTTATAATTTTTTTCATTTTTAAATTTTGTATTTGTTAATGAATAAGAGTCTTAATTTCTTCTTCTAGATGAAGATGATGAACTTCTACCCGAAGACCTACTACTTCTAGTTGATGAACTTCTACTAGACGTGTTTCTTGAAGAGCTTGTAGACGATCTAGAATAACTTCTATTAGAACTACTCGTAGATCTTCTATTTACACTAGCATTATTTCTTCTTGTTGTAGAAGATCCAGATCTTCTTGTACTACTAGATCCTCTAGATGTATTTACAGAACTTCTTCTAGTAGAACTTGAACTTCTAGATGTATTTCCAGAACTTCTTCTAGTAGTATTCGTATTTCTAGAAGTGTTACCATAAGTTCTACTTCGAGTATTAGAGGTTCTTCTTCTTGTAGTATTAGAATTTTGTCTGGTACTTGTACCTCTTCTTCTAGAAGAAACAGATGTATTTCTAGAATTTACATTATACCTTCTGTTGTTATTATTATAAACTGTTCTTCTACCATATGTAGAGTTTCTATAATATCTGTTATTATAATTGTAAAATCTATTATTTCTGTAAGGATTGTAAAAACCATTATAAGGGTTACCGTAGAATCCATAGTTAAAGCCCCAAGCAAAATTATTATGATAAGGATGCCAATAAGGATTGTAACCCCAATAGTTATTCCAAAATCTCCAATTGTTATTGTAAAAACCGTTGTTAAAGCCCCAGTTATTATAATAAGAGCCAAAATTATTCCAATAAGGATCGTTAATTAAATTTACTTGAACAACAACATCATTATTATCATTGGCTCCCCAAGAAGGGTTCGTGTTGTAATTTAAATTATCTTCTACATAAACAGAATCTGGTGAGTTATAAGAATTAACATCTGTAAAAATTTCAGTATCATTTAAGTTTTCTAATCTTTCTAATTCTCTTGTAAAGTAATCGTTATTGTAATTATTATAACCCGCTTCATCTACAACTCTAACATTACTTTCTGTAATATTAGAATCGCTACCATAAATTCCGTCATCATTATAAGCACTTTGATAAGTACCACAAGAAACTAAGAATAAACTAGTAGTTATTAAAAGAAGAATTAAGTTACTATTATTTTTTATGTGTCGTATTTTCATAAGG
>JAHDHO010000172.1 GCA_020631275.1 Polaribacter sp.
CACAACAATCTACAGGACAAACTGCTGCACATTGTGGTTCTTCATGAAAACCTTTACATTCTGTACATTTATCTGCTACTATATAGTAAACTTCATCAGAAACTGGTTCTTGATCTTCATCTGCATTTATTGTCTTACCATTTGGTAACACTGCGCTTCCCGATAAATCTGTTCCGTCAGAATATTTCCAATCGTCTGCGCCTTCATAAATTGCTGTGTTAGGACATTCTGGTTCACAAGCACCACAATTTATACATTCATCTGTTATTATAATTGCCATAATTTTCTTTTCTGTTTTGTACCTTTGCAATTGCAAAAATAACGCCAAAAATAGTTACAACCAAAATAAATGGATAGTATTCAAAATAGAATTACTGCTTTTGTTGAATTAGGAGCATTTTTAAGTCAGTTTTCTCAAGAAAAAATAGCAAAAAAAGAAAGTGTACAATTTAACGATCTTTTTTTTGATGGTTTCAAGCATCAAATAAAATTAGCTCAAGAAAACAACTCTTGGTTTACTAAAGATAATATTTTATTTTCTTTAGAGAGTTGGTCTAATGCACTAACAAAAAACAACTTAGAAGAATGGATTTCTAAAAATTCGATAAATAATTCCGCCACTAAAACTGTGGCAATCGTAATGGCAGGTAATATTCCTTTGGTTGGTTTTCATGATTTTTTATCTGTTTTAATATCAGGTAACGCTGTTTTAGTTAAACAGTCTTCTAACGACAAACATTTATTACCTTTTTTAGCTAAATACTTAGAATATGTAAACCCTAGTTTTAAAGGAAACATCTCTTTTACAGAACAAAAATTAGAAAATTTTGACGCAGTAATTGCTACTGGTAGCGATAACACCGCTCGTTATTTTGAGTACTATTTTAAAAACAAACCAAATATCATTAGAAAAAGTAGAAATTCTGTAGCGGTTATAACTGGTAAAGAAACCGAAGAGGATTTTATTAAATTATCTAATGATGTTTTTCAATACTTTGGTTTAGGTTGTAGAAGCGTTTCTAAACTATATGTACCAAAAGATTATAATTTTGATGCATTTTTTACAGGAATGTACGCTAAAAAAGATATTATAGGCAATGCAAAATATGCCAATAATTATGATTATAATAAAGCCGTTTATTTAATGAGCGAATTTGATTTATTAGAAAATGGTTTTTTAATGATTAAAGAAGATGAAAGCTACGCTTCTCCTATTGCCACAATATTTTACGAATATTATGACAATGCAATAGATTTAAAAATAAAATTACATCAAGATAAAGAAAAAATTCAATGTATTGTGGCCAACAATTTTATAGAAAATGAAATTGCTTTTGGCGAAACCCAAAATCCTAAATTATGGGATTATGCAGACGGAATTAATACATTAGAATTCTTATCTAAAATATAAAACAACAACACAACCAACTATAAAATGAAAAAGCACAATTTTAGCGCAGGACCTTGTATTTTACCCGAAGAAGTTCTTAAAAAAGCATCGGAAGCAATTTTAAATTTTAACGATGACAATTTATCTTTAATTGAAATTTCTCATAGAAGCGAATCTTTTGTAAACGTTATAGAAAAAGCTAGATCTTTAGCACTAGAATTATTGGGTTTAGAAAATAAAGGTTACAAAGCCTTGTTTTTACAAGGTGGTGCAAGTTTAGAGTTTTTAATGGTTGCTTATAATTTATTAAACAAAAAAGCGGCATATTTAAATACTGGTACTTGGTCTGATAAAGCAATAAAAGAAGCCAAAGCTTTTGGTGAATTAGTAGAAGTTGCTTCTTCTAAAGATAAAGGATTTTCTTACATCCCTAAAAATTATAGCATACCAGAAGATGCAGATTATTTTCATTGTACAAGTAATAATACTGTTGCTGGTACTCAAATGAAAACTTTCCCAGAAACAAATATCCCATTGGTTTGTGATATGAGTTCAGATATTTTTTCTAGACAATTAGATTTCGAAAAGTTTGATTTAATTTATGCAGGTGCTCAAAAAAATATGGGGCCAGCTGGTGCTACTTTAGTTGTTATTAAAGAAGATATTTTAGGAAAAGTAGAAAGACACATTCCATCGATGTTAAATTATCAAATTCATATAGATAAAGATAGCATGTTTAATACACCTTCTGTTTTTGCTGTTTATGTTTCTATGTTAACTTTGCAGTGGCTTAAAGATTTAGGCGGAATTCCATTTATTGAAAAAGTAAATGCTAAAAAAGCCGATTTATTATATTCAGAAATTGATAGAAATCCGTTTTTTGAAGGAATTGTAGCTAAAGAAGATAGAAGTATTATGAATGCTACTTTTAACATAACAGATGATTCTTTAAAAGAATCTTTTGATAAAATGTGGAAAGATGCTGGTATAAACGGCCTAAACGGACACAGAAGTGTTGGTGGTTATAGAGCAAGTATGTACAACGCCTTACCTTTATTTAGTGTGCAGGTTCTGGTAGATGTAATGCAAGAATTTGAAAGAAATCAAAAATAAAATACAAACCGTTCTTATTTAATTATAAATTTTGAACAGACTGAAATAAAAGAATGAAAATATTAGCAAATGACGGAATTTCTAACAGCGGAATAGACGCTTTAGAAAAAGGAGGTTTTGAAGTATTAACTACTAAAGTTGCACAAAATCAATTAGAAAATTTTATAAACGATAATAATATTGATGCAATATTGGTTAAAAATAATACGCAAGTAAGACAAGAGTTAATAGAAGCTTGCCCAAGTATTAAATTAATTGGTATTAGTGGTATAAATACCGATAATGTAGATGTAGAATTTGCAGAAGATAATGGTTTACACGTTATAAATACACCAAACGCAACAGCAAATGCTGTAGCAGAATTAGTTTTTGCGCATTTATTTGGTATGGCAAGATTTTTACATTCTTCTAATAGAGAAATGCCTTTAGAAGGTGATACTCGATTTAAAGATTTGAAGAAAGCTTATGCAAGCGGTATAGAATTACGCGGAAAAACATTGGGAATTATCGGTTTTGAAAAAACAGGACAAGCTGTTGCTAAAATTGCTTTGGCTTTGGGCATGAATGTAATTGCTTCGGATGATAGAATTACAGGAGCACCAATTTCTATAGATTTTTTTAACGGTCAAAAAGTTACAATTAATATAGAAACTATAGATAAAGATGATGTTTTAGAAGCATCTGATTTTATTACTTTACATGCACCTGCACAAGAAGAGTACATTATTAGCGGTGTAGAAATTGAAAAAATGAAAGATGGTGTAGGAATTATAAATACTGCAAAAGGCGGTATTTTACATGAAGTAGATTTAGTAAAAGCAATAGAAAGTGGTAAAGTACAATTTGCTGGTTTAGATGTTTTTGAAACAGAGCCTACACCTGCAGTACAATTATTAATGAATCCAGAGATTTCATTGTCACCAAATATTGGTACAGAAAGTATAGATGCCCAAGAAAGGATTGGTACAGAATTAGCATCTCAAATTATTGCACTTTTAAGATAAAATATGGCAATTGTTAAACCTTTTAAAGCGGTAAGAGCTAAAAGAGATAAAGCAGCTTTGGTTTCTTCTAAATCTTATGAAGTGTATACACCAGAAATGTTAAATGCTAAATTAGCTTTTAACCCGTATACATTTTTACATGTTATTAATCCTGGTTATAAATATCATAAACAAGATATTACAGGAGAATTACGCTTTAAATTGGTACATAACAGATATTTAGAATTTAAAGAAGATGATATTTTCTTTCAAGATGAATTACCTGGTTTCTATATTTATCAAAAAAACATAGCTACAAATTCTTTCTGCGGAATAATTTCTGCCACTTCGGTTGAAGATTATCATAACAATGTTATAAAAAAACACGAAGGAACTCTAAAGGAAAGAGAATTATTATTCGAAAACTATTTAAAAAACACTGGTTTTAACGCGGAACCAGTGCTTTTAACATATCCAGACAATGATGATATTTCTTCAATAATAAAAAAATACACAAAAGAAAGAGCAGAATACGAGTTCTCATCAACAGATAAAACTTCGCACCTTTTATGGGTTGTTAATGATAAAGATGATGTTTTAAAAATAGAACAAGCTTTTAAAGAAGTTGATACTTTGTACATTGCAGACGGTCATCATCGATCAACATCTTCTTGTTTATTGGCAGATCGACTAGCAAAAGAAAATCCAAATCATACAGGTAAAGAAGCTTATAATTTTTTTATGAGTTATTTACTACCAGAAAGTCAGTTAAGTATTTACGAATTTAATCGATTTATTAAAGATTTAAACGGTCTTACTCCGCATGAATTTTTAATAGAATTAGACACTATTTTTAGAATAGAAAACAGAAAGCAAGAGTTGTATAAACCTAAAGAAAAGCATCATTTTAGCATGTATTTAAATGGTGAATTTTATGCTTTATACTTGCGAAAATCTTTGTATAACTTTACAGATTCTTTAAGTAAATTAGATGCTCAAATATTATATACTACCGTTTTAAAACCAATTTTAGGCATAGAAGATATTAGAAATGATTCTAAAATAGTATATTCACAAGATAAATCTGATAGTTTAGAATTAAAAACAAAAGTAGATTCTGGTGAGTTTAAAGTTTCTTTTGGGATGTTGCCTACAACTATATCAGAATTAAAAGAAATTGTAGATGCAGGTTTATTGATGCCGCCAAAAACCACATATATAGAACCCAAATTAAGAAGTGCTTTAACTATTTACGAATTTTAATACATGATTACAGAAAACCTAAATCAAATAAAAGAAAGTTTACCAAATTCTGTAACTTTAGTTGCTGTATCTAAAACAAAGCCAGTAGAAGATTTGCAAGAAGCGTATGATGCTGGACAACGTATTTTTGGTGAAAATAAAATTCAAGAAATGGTAAACAAATTCGAAATTTTACCAAAAGATATAAAATGGCACATGATTGGTCATTTACAAAGTAACAAAGTTAAATATATGGCTAGTTTTGTAGATTTAATTCATGGTGTAGATAAATTTAAGACACTTA
>JAHDHO010000173.1 GCA_020631275.1 Polaribacter sp.
ATTAAAAAAAACTCCTCGATTAAATGAGAAGTTTTTGTAACATCAAAATAAGTTAGCTTCATAGAATTTTATTTATAATTTTAAAAATAAAAAAAAAATCCTATAAAGCTATTTTTTAATTTATTTTTTATTGATTATCCAGTTTTTTGCATTTACAAAAGCTTCTAGCCAAGGTGTAACATCATCTTTTCTATTTGTAGGATAATTTGCCCAATTCCATTGAAAAGTAGAGCGTTCTATATGTGGCATTGTTACTAAATGTCTACCAGTTTTATCACACATCATCGCGGTATTAAAATCAGAACCATTTGGGTTATTTGGGTAACCTTCGTAACCATATTTTGCTACAATATTATAATTATCTTCGGTTTCTGGTAAGTTAAATTTACCTTCACCATGAGAAATCCATACACCTAATTCAGTACCTGCTAAACTAGACAACATTACAGAGTTGTTTTCTTGAATTTTTACTGATGTAAAAGAGCTTTCATGCTTGTTAGAATCGTTATGTACTAATTTTCCATGGACTTTATGTTCTGGATTAATCAAGTCTAATTCCATCCATAATTGTGCACCATTACAAATACCAACAGATAAAGTATCTTCTCTTTTAAAGAAGTTTTTTAGAGCGGTATTAGCTTTTTCGTTGTATTTAAAAGCACCTGCCCAACCTTTTGCAGAACCTAAAACATCAGAATTAGAAAAACCACCAACAGCACCAATAAACTGTATATCTTCAAGTGTTTCTCGGCCAGAAATTAAATCTGTCATGTGTACATCTTTTACATCAAAACCAGCTAAATACATGGCATTTGCCATTTCACGTTCTGAGTTAGATCCTTTTTCTCTAATAATTGCAGCTTTAGGTTTCTCAGATCCTATTTTTGGTAATTTACCTGTAAAGTTTTCTGGGAATTTATAAGTTAATGGCTGATTTTTATAATTATCAAATCTGTCTTGAGCTAAATTGTTTGCTGTTTGTTTTTGATCTAATAAAAAAGAAGTTTTATACCAAACATCTCTTAATTCAGCAACGTCAAAAGAAAAGTTATCTGTATTATTTTTAATGTTTACAGTACCCGAATTATTTGCAGTACCAATTTTAAATACAGCAATACCTTTTTCTTCTAATTCTTCTTTTACTGTAGCATCTGCTTGAAATACAATTCCGGCATTTTCCGAGAACAATACTTTTATAGAATCTTCTTCATTCAAATCAGAAATATCAAAGTTTGCACCTAAATTTACATCAGCAAAACACATTTCTAATAAAGTTGTTATAAACCCGCCAGAAGCAATATCGTGACCTGCTTTAATCTTATCAGCTTTAATTAAATTCTGAATTGCATTGAACGTCTTTTTTACATAAGAAGAATTTGTAACATCAGGTGTTTCGTTACCAATAGCGTTTAAAGCTTGGTTAAAAGAACTACCACCTAATTTATATTCGTCTTGAGATATATTGATGTAATAAATATTTCCTCCGTCGACTTGTAAAACAGGTTCAACAACTTTTGAAATTTCATTACAATTTCCTGCAGCAGAAATAATAACGGTTCCAGGTGAAATCACATCTCCATCAGGATATTTCTGTTTCATCGACAAAGAATCTTTACCAGTTGGTACGTTGATACCTAAATCTACAGAAAACTCTGAAACGGCTTTTACAGCTTTGTATAAACGAGCATCTTCACCTTCGTTTTTACAAGGCCACATCCAATTTGCAGATAAAGAAATAGAGTTTAAATTATCTTTTAAAGGTGCCCAAATAATATTTGTTAATGATTCTGTTATTGCATTTCTACTTCCTGCCTCTGGATTAATTAATGCAGAAATAGGAGCGTGCCCAATAGAAGTTGCTACACCTTCTTTACCGTTATAATCTAAAGCCATTACACCAACGTTGTTTAACGGTATTTGTAACGGACCAACACATTGTTGTTTGGCAACTTTACCACCAACACATCTATCTACTTTATTTGTTAACCAATCTTTACAAGCAACAGCTTCTAACTGTAAAACTTGTTCTAAGTAGATTTTTAAATTCTTAGTTTTATAACGTGGGTTTTTATATTTTCTGATAACAGTTTTATCTGTCATTATAGTTTTTGGTGATGAACCAAACATGTCTTCTAAAGCTAAATCCATTGGTTTTTCGCCAGTAGTTTTAGATTCAAAAGTAAATCTATTGTTACCAGTAACATCACCAACAGTATACATTGGCGATCGTTCTCTTTCTGCTATTTTTTGAAGGGTTTCTGTGTGTTTTTCTGCAATAACTAAACCCATTCTTTCTTGAGATTCGTTACCAATAATTTCTTTTGCCGATAAAGTTGGATCACCTACAGGTAATTTATCCAAATCGATTTTACCACCAGTATCTTCTACTAATTCAGACAAGCAATTTAAGTGTCCGCCCGCACCATGATCATGAATCGAAACGATAAAGTTTTCATCACTTTCTACCATTCCTCGTACTGCATTCGCAGCACGTTTTTGCATTTCCGGATTCGAACGTTGCACAGCATTCAATTCAATTCCTGATGCAAATTCTCCGGTGTCTGCAGATGAAACTGCAGCGCCACCCATTCCAATTCTGTAGTTTTCACCACCAAGAATTACAATTTTATCACCCTCTTTAGGTGTGTCTTTTAATGCTTGCGCTGCTTTTCCGTATCCAATCCCTCCAGCTTGCATAATTACTTTATCGAAGCCTAATCTTCTTGCATCAGCATCACTAGAAGCAGCATTTTCCTTGTGTTCAAAAGTTAAAACAGAACCTGTAATTAATGGTTGCCCAAATTTGTTACCAAAATCAGATGCTCCGTTAGATGCTTTGATTAAAATATCCATTGGAGTTTGGTATAGCCAATCTCTAGCAGTAAATTTTTGTTCCCAAGGTCTATCTTCTTCCAATCTAGAGTATGAAGTCATGTAAACTGCTGTTCCTGCTAAAGGTAAAGAACCTTTTCCGCCAGCAAGTCTATCTCTAATTTCTCCTCCAGAACCTGTTGCGGCTCCGTTAAAAGGTTCTACAGTTGTTGGGAAGTTATGTGTTTCTGCTTTTAATGAAATTACAGAATCAAATTCTTGTGTTTGATAAAAATCAGGCTTATCAGCCGTTTTAGGAGCAAACTGTTCTACTTTTGGTCCTTTTATAAAAGCTACATTGTCTTTGTATGCAGAAACAATATCGTTAGGATTTTGTTTTGATGTCTCTTTAATTAATTTAAAAAGAGAAGTTGGCATTTCTTCACCATCAATAATAAAAGTTCCGTTAAAAATTTTATGACGACAGTGTTCTGAGTTTACTTGAGAAAACCCAAAAACTTCAGAATCTGTTAATTTTCTATCTATTTTTTTGGCAACACCTTCAAGATATTGAACTTCTTCATCACTCAAAGACAATCCTTCTTGAGTGTTGTAAGCTGCAATATCATCAATTTCTATAATTGCTTCTGGTTGAATATCAATTGAAAATGAGTCTTGATTTAAACTTTTAAATTTTTCTGAAATCATAGGATCAAAATCAGAAAAACTTTCTGAAACAGCCGTAAATTCTTCTATTCTAATAACGTCAGAAATACCCATATTTTGAGTGATTTCTACGGCATTTGTACTCCAAGGTGTAATCATTGCTGCTCTAGGGCCAACAAAAAAAGCATCTATTGATGCCTCATTTATTTTTGGTTGATCGGCAAAAAGCCAAGTCAATTTTGCAATTGTTTCTGTTGTTAATTCTTTTGTTGTTTGAACAGCGAATACTTTACTGTTTTTGTTTCCAAAGAAATGAATCATTATTGTGTTGTGTTAGCGTTTGTTGTAAATGACAAATTTACTTTTTTTCAACTTAATTTTAACTATTTATTTACGCGAAATTATATAGTTTTTCAAGAGGTTTTTAACAAAAAAAAAGACGACTAAAAATAGTCGTCTTTTAATTTTTACTAAGTAATTTCTTACTGTTTGATAAACTTTTTAGTTATCGATTGGTTTTGTGTATTTAATTTTAACAAATACATTCCTTTAGATAATTTAGATACGTTTATAGAACTGTTTACGTTTTCTATAATTTCTGATTGTACCAATTTACCTAAAACGTTATAAATATTTATGGTTGCTTTTTCGTTAATATTAAAAAATAACTTGTTTCCTGTAACAGGGTTTGGATACATTTTGAAACCATTTAAAGTTTCTGAGTCTGTACTTAGCGTTACAGTATGACTTCCAATTCCGTTAAAAGTGTTTTGCGGAAAAGCTGTCCATTCACCAGCTTTATCAAATGTGGTGTTTGGTGCTGTTATATCTCCATTTCTTCTAAGCGTTACGTTAGCTGCAAATTTTGCACCATTGCCAAAAACACCAATTATATCAATTAATACATCATCTTTAAATAAAGCCACTGCATCATCACCATTAAAGTTTACTGGTTGACCATAGTTTGTGTTTTGGTTATTAGGTTGCACTAAATCTACTTGCCCATTTGGATTAGATGCAGAATATGGTTGTAATTCTGGAGCAGAGTTGTCACCATTACCAATAACAAATACATCACCAGGAACAATACTTTTTACAGATCCTTTATCTAAAGCTAAAGGTGTAGTCCAAACACCAGCCCCATTTCTTTCTAACTTTAAAACATATCCTTCAAGATCTACTGTGCTACCTGTTAAGTTAACAATTTCTATTGCTTTGTTAGTACCTCCATCTCCTTCAACATATTCAGAAATAAATAATTCTGATGCAGTACCTCCAGATGAACCGTCTGTAGTTGTTGCGCTAACAGCTGTAGATTTTGCAGACATATTGTTGTCTTTGTCTTTAGCTAATACAGATACACTATAAGTAGTAGAAGTTGCTAAATTTATAATTGTATAATTTGTGTCTGTTGTATTTGCATGAAAAGTATCATCTAAATAAACGTCATAACTTGCAACGGCATTGTTATCTGTAGATGCAGACCAATTTACCTTAAAAGAACTGTCTGTAACATTTGTAA
>JAHDHO010000174.1 GCA_020631275.1 Polaribacter sp.
ATTTGCAATTCAAAATCCCCAGAAATGAAAAAAAAGGTTACCCTATCTTTTATACTTTTTACCTTACTTGTTGTATCAAATTATCTTTCACTTTGACATCAAAAGACAATCTTACGATGCCGAAATTATTAATAAAGCTGGTAAACAAAGAATGTATAGTCAAAAACTAACAAAACATGCTTTTTTTGCCAATAATGCTAAGAACACAGATTCGTTTGAAGATCAAATGTTAGATTTTAGAGAAACGTATCAAGATTTTAAAATAGGAAATTACTACATCAACAATATTGTTTTAAAATTTTATAACAATCAAAATTTAAACAATCTATACAAAGAAAACCAACTGTATTATAAAAATTTAGAAAACGCATCTTCTGCTATTTTAAACGACATTCATAACGACTCTGTATTAGTAAAATCTATAAAAACTATTAGAGATAATGAGAACAGATTCTTGGTTTCTATGGATAAAATTGTAGAAGAATATCAAAAAAATTCTGAAATAAAAGTTAGTAAGCTACAGCAAATGCAGTTATTATTTCATGCGGCCGCTTTTGTTTTATTACTATATGTTTTGTTTTTTATTATAATTCCTATTTTTGGTAGAGAAACAAAAAGTATTGATTAAGCCATTTTTTTAAGTGTTACGTACATGCCGTAAAACACACTAATAAAAATCTTTAAACCCCAAAAGCTTTTCCATTTTCCTTCAGAAAAATTTGTTTCATTAACTTTAGCAAAATCACCCGAAAAAATAGCACTAGAACTATTAATTAATAAACTAATGATAGTTACTAAAACAAAAAATGGTAGCGCTACTTTTAAAAAGTTAACCCAAAATATTTTAGTCTGCAGTCTTGCCCCAACAATTTTTGCACCCGCTACAAAATTCTTTAAAAAACTCATTTTATTTTAATTTTTCGTTATTGTGATGTCTATCGTGATCTCTTTTCGTTTTAATGTCTAACTTTTTTTCAAAAGCATCTTGTAAATTTATTCCTGTTTGATTTGCCAAACACAACACCACAAACATTACATCTGCTAACTCTTCGCCCAAATCTTTATTTTTATCAGATTCTTTCTCACTCTGCTCGCCGTATCTTCTAGCAATAATTCGAGCAACTTCACCAACCTCTTCTGTTAATTGCGCCATATTTGTAAGTTCATTAAAATAACGAACCCCGTGATTTTTAATCCAATTGTCTACTTGCTTCTGTGCATTTTCAATATTCATTTCTTTTATAATTTTTTAATGAATTATTTAGGTTTTAATTTATTTCCATTTTATACCACAACCAACGCTAGGTTTTTGATTTTCTAGAACCGGTTTCTTTTCTATTAAATTATGTAATGCTGCTCTAATATCTTTACCTGTTAATGGCTCGCCATTTCCTGGTCTAGAGCTATCTAATTGCCCATGATAAACAGCTTTTAAATCTTTGTCAAAAACATAAAAATCTGGCGTACAAGCAGCATCATAAGCCTTGGCAACTTCTTGAGTTTCGTCAAATAAATACGGAAATGGGTATTTTAAATCTTCTGCAACCTCTTTCATAAATTGAGGTGCATCTTGTGGGTAATTTATAATTTCATTAGAACTAATTGCAATAAAATTAATCCCTTTATCTTGAAATTCATTTGCCATTTTTATCAATTCTGGATTTACATGAATTACAAACGGACAATGATTGCAAATAAACATAATTACTGTACCAACAGATCCTTTTGCATCTGTTAAAGAGACCATTGTGTCATCCACAGTATTTATCAACTTAAAATCTGGTGCTATTCTTCCTATTAAAAATTCGTTAGATTCTGCTCTTGCCATTTTATATTTTTTTATGATTTTGTTTAAATAAAAGCTTAAACTTCTTCTGCTAATGCTTTGGCACATATAAATCCACCTGTCCAAGCATTCTGAAAATTAAAACCTCCTGTTACTGCATCAATATTTAAAACTTCGCCTACAAAAAATAAATTTTTGTGTTTTTTACTTTCAAAACGTTTAAAATTGATTTCTTTTAAATCAATTCCGCCAGCTGTTACAAATTCATCTTTAAAGGTAGTTCTACCATTTGCATTGTAAATACCATTTGTTAACTCTTTAGCCAACTTTTCTAATTGTGCATTGTTTAAATCTGCCCAATTTTGAGTTTTAGATATCGATGCATACAATACAAAACGTTCCCACAACCTTTTAGAAATCTCTGTAAAAGGAGATTTCAAAATAACCGTTTTTCTAGGTTCTTTCTTTTTTAAATTTAAAAGTACATTTAAAACTTTATCGGTTGGTCTAGACAACCAATTTACGGCAACATTGTATTGATAGTTTTTATCTGCTAAAAGTCTTGCTCCAAAAGCAGATAGTTTTAAAACTGCAGGACCACTCATACCCCAATGCGTAATTAATAACGGACCAGAAGCTTCTAATTTAGAATCTATAATGTTTACGGTTGCATTTGGTACAGAAGTTCCTAGTAAATCGACCAATCTTTTATCGTTTATATTAAATGTAAACAGAGAAGGAACAGGTTCTACAACTGCATGGTCTAAGGTTTTACATAAATCCCATACTTTTTTTGAGCTACCAGCTGCAATTACCACTTTATCAGCCTTGAAAACACTTTCTTTTGTGTTAATAACCCACAAATTATCTTGTTGATAAATAGAATTTACGCCAGAGTTTGTTAACACTTTAATTCCTAAGTTATCAACAGATTTTTGAAAACAATCTATAATTGCCTGACTTGTATTTGCTTCTGGAAAAACACGATTGTCACTTTCTATTTTTAAAGGAACTCCTCTATCATCAAACCACTCAAATGTGTCACCTGTCATAAACTGATGAAACGGACCTAACAATTCTTTTTCGCCTCTTGGATAAAATTTAACCAATTCTTTAGGCTCAAAACAAGCATGTGTAACATTACATCTTCCTCCACCAGAAATCTTAACTTTTTGTAAGACATCTTTTCCTTTTTCAAGAATAGTAATATCTAAATCAGGATTATTTTCTTTTGCATTAATTGCTGTAAAATATCCTGCTGCTCCACCTCCTATTATTACTATTTTTTTCATTTTTTATCTATTATAAATTCAAAATTTATATATTTAATTTTGAACCAAGTATGTTATTAATGTAAAATAATTCTATGATAATATCATTTCTGAATATGAAAGAATTGTTTCATATCCTTTGCTTTTAAAATAAGCCGGAGTTTCTTCATTTCCTGTAACTAATACAAAATCTCCACCCCAAGCTCCTAAACTTTTAATAGCACCAAAATAATCTGGAAATAATTTTTCTTTAACCGGTGTAAGTTTGATAATACTACTAATAATTTGCTCGTGCTCTTCTATCAAATCTTCAAAAGTTTGCAGATTTTGAGATTTTAGAAATTCTTCAGAAATCTCTGATATTCTTGTAATTTGTTTATCAAAATTTAGGTTACTTTCTCTAAATTTTGCAATTCCTTCTTTAGAATCTTGTTTTTGATTTAAATGTACAAAGAACAAATTATCTTTAAATTCTGGATTGAATTCTACTTGTTTTACAACGGGTTTTTTATTTTCTATTTGATAAAATATTGGCGTGTTATTTTGTGCACAAGCAATATCATAACCACTTCCTTTAAAAGAATTCCATAACAAATCAAAAGCATTTACATTTGCCCAACTAGCAATAGAATTAATTAAGGTAGAAGATGAACCTAAACCCCAATCTCTAGGAAAAGTAAGCATTGTTTTTACAATAAAACCGTGTTCTTCCTCTAAAAAATTTTGATTTATTTTTTTTGCTGCCTTTAAAATATCCAATAATGTTTCTGCAATAATATCTCCGCCACCATCTTGCTCTGAATTAAATGAGCAATTCACCAATCGCATTTTTTTCAAATCAAAAACTGCTTCAAACCAACAATCTTCTTTACTAGTAAAACTACCCCAAATTAACTGCGACTCTTTTATTTTTTCTACAACTAAATCTTGTCCAAATTTTGTAGGTAAAGCCAAAGATTTGGCTCCGTCTAAAACCAAGTATTCACCTGTTAGCAATAATTTTCCGTTAGAGTAATAATTCATTAAACTAAATTAAATTGTTTAAAATGATGCGTAAAGTGCTTTACATGAAACTTGCTCCAGTATTCATAATCTAACTCTCCAAAAAACGGATGATTTTCTGAAGTGTTTGTTTTAAAATGAGTTTCAAAATTATCTATTTGCAATATCAAATCTTCTATAGAATCTTTTAAAGTAGAAAATTTTGCAGGAACTGGTTCTTCTGATAGCATTGAGGCTTTAAAACCAACTTGTAATTCGTTATCTGAATCTAAAAAAGGTTTTCTTCTAGCAGATTTTTCCTCATCAACAAAAAAATCAGCATCTATTTTACCGTTAGAAACTTTTAACAATAATGCCAAATGTTCTACCATTTGTTGTCCGTTCATCTTACCAAAAACCGCAGGTGTTTCAATTTCTAAATTGGTTAATAATTCTCTTAAACTAGTTTCATTTTTAAAATCTACCCAATTTATTTTCTTCTTATTAATTTCTTCAAACTTAGATACAACAGCCGAATGAGAAACTGTTTTACCTTCGAAATAATTTGCGATAATTTCTTTTTCTTGTGGATTAGCACCTAATTGATTCAAGATATTCTGCAAATGCATTTTCATATGACCGTGCTGAATTCCTTTTGTTGTAAGTGCTCTTAAAGCAGCAAAATTCTGAGCCAAACCAGCAGTTGCAATAATTTGCATTAATTCTTTTGCAGATGGTTTTTGCAACATTTCTAAAGATAATTTTGCCAAAGGATGCAATGCGGTTAAACCACCAACGGTACCTAATGCTAAAGGTAAATCTAACCAGAATCTAAAGACTCCATTATCTATTGTACAATGCGATAAACTTGTATATTTTCCGTCTTTTGCGGCATACGCATGCACACCAGCTTCTACAGCTCTAAAATCGTTACCAGTAGCAAT
>JAHDHO010000175.1 GCA_020631275.1 Polaribacter sp.
GATAACCTGTATATACAATATTGGGATTTCTATCGTCTACTTGCACTTGCATACCGTCGCCACCCATAATAGACTTGTAAGGGTTTTGACCAGATTGTTGCCAACCTTTATTAATTCTTGCATTATTACTGGCAACCCAAACACCATTATCTTGTAAACCACCGTAAATTTTATAGTTTTTTTGATTATCTGCATATACAGAATAGAATTGACCAACTGCTGGATCGTTTAATTTAATCCAGTTTTCACCGTCATCATAAGACAAATTTAAACCACCATCATTTCCGTTTAAAATATGTCCTGATTTTTTTGGATTTACCCACAATGCTTGATGATCTGAATGCACATTTTCTTTACTGATAGAAGTAAAAGTTTTACCTCCCTCTTTAGATTTTATAATTGGAACGTACGTAAATTCCGTTTTCATCTTGTAAGTCTACTCTAATTTCTCCGAAATAATATCCGTAAGAACTATAAACTCCATCTAAGAAATTATCGTGCGTTTTTTTCCAAGACTTACCACCATTTGTAGTTTTAAAAACCTCTGCACCTATTACCTGTGTATCAAATAACATAGAATTTGCATCTTCTAAATATTTTGCTAGATCTATTGGTTTTACAGAACCAACACGCACCATTTGTTTTACATTTTGTGCTCTGTATTTTTCTTGAAAACCATTGTTTTTTAAATAAGTATTTAATTTTTTATCAGACAATTCTAAAAATGCTGCAGAAGACATCGTTTTAAAATCTTCTTTAGTTAACTCGTCTGAAGGTTTTTTAGAAGTATCTTTTTTTCTTCGGAATTGACTATCATGTAAAGCATATACAGTATTTTCATTAAAAACAGCTAAACCAATTCTACCAACTCCGTTTCCTGTTGGAAAACCAGATTTATCTGAAATTTTGGTCCAAGAACTACCCGCATCTGTACTTTTATAGATTGCAGAATTGCTTCCGTCTCCGTCAAAATTCCATGCTTTACGTTCTCTTTCCCAAGAAGCAGCATACATTATATTAAAGTTTTCTGGTGCAACAGCTACATCAATAACACCAGTATCTTTGTTTATAAATAAAGACTTCGACCAAGTTTTACCTCCATCAACGGTTTTAAAAATTCCTCTTTCTTCATTAGAAGAATATAAATGACCGATAACACCAACAATTACTTCGTCTGGATTATTCGGATTGATAAGAATTCTACTAATATGATGTGAATCTAATAATCCAACATTTTGCCAAGTTTTACCTTTATCGGTAGATTTTAACATTCCAATACCTGCGTAAGAAGAACGAGATGAATTTTTCTCTCCGGTTCCTACCCAAATAGTTCCGTTGTTCCAATCTACAGCAATATCTCCAATATTTTGCGTTGGAGAATTGTCTAAAACCGGTGTAAAAGTTGTACCATTATTATTTGTATACCAAAGTCCGCCAGAAGCATAACCAACATAAAATTCTGTAGGATTTTTAGGGTTAACAGAAACATCTGAGACACGACCACTCATTACAGTTGGTCCTATATTGGTAAATTTTACATTTTTAACTAGTGATGTTTTCATCATCTCTAATTTTTTATCTAAAGATTTCTGTACAACATTTGCTTCTGTAGTATTCTGAGCAACAATACTTGCCGAAAAGCACAGTAATAAAAGCTTAAAAATAGATTTCATAAGTAATAAGTTTGATTTGAATTGAGTTTGAAACGTTGAAATTACTATTTGTAAAATCAATATCAAAAAAATTAACATAAAAACGATTTGTATCAAACAAATACCTTCAAGTTAAAACAACGTATCTTTGCCCCGGCAACAATTAAATAAAATTGTTGCTATAAATTATTTTTATGACATTTTCAGATTTAGGTTTATCTCCAGCGTTGGTAAAGGCAGTTGAAGAAAAAGGATATACCAAACCATCTCCAATACAAGAAAAAGCGATTCCGCATATTTTAGAAGGAAAAGATATTTTAGCTTCTGCACAAACAGGAACCGGAAAAACAGCTGGTTTTACATTACCAGTTTTGCAATATCTATCAGACACAAAGCACCCAAAATACAGACCGTTAAGAGCTTTAGTTCTAACACCTACAAGAGAATTGGCTGCGCAAGTTTATGATAACGTTAGAGAATACAGTAAGTATGTTAATATAAAATCTGCAGTGGTTTTTGGTGGTGTAAATGCAAAACCACAAATAGCAACCTTAAAAAGAGGTGTAGATATTTTAGTAGCAACACCTGGTAGATTGTTAGATTTACATGATCAAAAAGCAGTTTCGTTTAAAAGAATAGATGTTTTAATTTTAGACGAAGCAGATAGAATGTTAGACATGGGTTTTGTTAGAGATATTAACAAGCTTATTAGTTTTATGCCTGCAAAAAGACAAAACCTATTGTTTTCTGCAACGTTTTCTAAAGAAATTAAGAAATTAGCGTCGGGTATTTTAGAAAACCCTGTTTCTGTAGAAACAGCACCACAAAACTCTACAGCTAAAAAAGTAACGCACAAGGTTTTTAAAGTTGATAAAAAAAGAAAGACAGAGTTTACAATTAAATTGATAAAAGACAATAATTGGAACCAAGTTTTAATTTTTACAAGAACAAAGCATGGTGCTAATAAATTAACGCAAAAGTTAATTCAATCTAAAATTTCTGCAGCAGCAATACATGGTAATAAAAGCCAAGGAGCAAGAACAAAAGCTTTAAAAAACTTTAAAGAAAACACCATAAAGGTTTTAGTAGCAACAGATATTGCTGCAAGAGGATTAGATATTCCGTTACTACCACACGTTATAAATTTCGAACTACCAAATGTACCCGAAGATTATGTACACAGAATTGGTAGAACTGGTAGAGCTGGTGCTGCAGGAGAAGCAATTTCTTTAGTTTGTAGCGAAGAAACAGAATATCAAAATGAAATTGAAAAACTTTTAAACGAAAAATTAAAATCTACGGTTGTAGAAGGTTTTGAACCAACAGATACTGCACCTCCTAAAAGAGCTGCTACACAAAGTAAAAGTTCTTTTGGTAAAAAGAAAAATCAAAGACCTTCTAATGGAAATCCCGGAGGATCTTCTGATAAAAAAAAGCCAAAAAGAAAACCACATTTTAAAGGAAATAAACCTGCAGGCGCAACTTCTGGTAGAGGAAGAACTGGAGCACCTAAAAAGAAACGATTTTAGATTAAACTTAATTTAAAACTTACAATCCCAAGTTCTTAATTAAGAATTTGGGATTTTTTTTATTCTAATTGCTCAATTTTTAAGTTCCTCTTTATTATTGCTACCTTTGTGTATCATTAAAAATTTCTAGTATGAAGTACGATAAAATAAACGCTAATTTATTTATTAAAAACCGTAAAAATTTTGCGGAAAACATGAAACCAAATAGTATAGCTGTTTTTAACTCTAACGATATTTACCCAATTAGTGCAGATAGTACAATGCCTTTCGAACAACACAGAGATATTTTCTACCTAAGTGGTGTAGACCAAGAAGAAAGTGTTTTAATGTTGTTTCCTGACTGCCCAAATGAAAATTTAAGAGAAGTTTTATTTTTAACAGAAACCAACGATCATATTGCTGTTTGGGAAGGTGAAAAATTAACAAAACAAGCTGCTTTAGCTACTTCTGGTATTAAAACTGTTTACTGGTTACAAGATCTAGAAAAAGTTTTGTTTGAAATGGCTTCTTATGCAGATACTTTTTATATTAATACAAACGAGCATTACCGAGCAAATGTAGCTACAGAAACAAGAGAAGACCGTTTTACAAAATGGTTGTTGGCAAAATATCCCGCGCATTCTGTAGCAAAAAGTAATCCTATTTTACAAAGATTACGTTCTGTAAAAGACGCCATCGAACTAGATTTAATGCAGAAAGCTTGTAATATTACAGAAAAAGGATTCC
This sequence comes from Polaribacter sp., assembly GCA_020631275.1. Taxonomy (GTDB): domain Bacteria; phylum Bacteroidota; class Bacteroidia; order Flavobacteriales; family Flavobacteriaceae; genus Polaribacter. The sequence continues at coordinate 3,908 of JAHDHO010000175.1, forward strand.
GTAGAATTTTAGGTTTTATAAAACCTGGAGTTTGGGAATATGAAATTGAAGCAGAATTGTTACATGAATTTGTAAGAAACAGGTCTAAAGGATTTGCATATACACCAATTATTGCCTCTGGTAACAACGCAAATGTTTTACATTATATAGAAAACAATCAGCAATGTAAAAGTGGCGATTTAGTTTTATTTGATATCGCTGCAGAATATGCAAATTATAAAAGTGATTTATCTAGAACTGTACCTGTTTCTGGTCGTTTTTCTGATAGACAAAAAGCTGTTTATAATGCTGTAAATTATGTTAAAAAAGAAGCTACAAAACTTTTAGTTCCAGGAACTATCTGGAAAGATTATCATGTTGAAGTAGGTGAAATTATGACTTCTGAGTTATTAAAACTTGGTTTATTAGACAAAGCAGATGTACAAAATGAAGACAAAAACTGGCCTGCTTACAAGAAATATTTTATGCATGGTACAAGTCATCATATTGGTTTAGACACGCATGATTACGGATTGGTACACGAGCCAATGCAAGCGAACAATGTGTTTACTGTAGAACCGGGAATTTATATTCCAGAAGAAGGTTTCGGAATTCGATTAGAAGATGATGTTGTAATTCAAGAAAAAGGAGAACCTTTTAATTTAATGGGTAATATACCTATTGAGGCAGATGAAATAGAAGATTTAATGAATTAAAGAAATACAAAAAGGCGAGTTATTAAAACTCGCCTTTTACATTTTAGTATCAATTATGTTATCTATTTAATCTACCCGAAGTATTTCCTTCTAAAATAGAAATTACGTCGCTTTCATTTGCATAATTTACATCACCTAAATACGTATGTTTTATTGCACAAGCTGCAGCACCAAACTCCATTGCTTTATAATCGTCAAACTTTTGCAAACCATGTATTAAACCTGCTGCAAAAGCATCACCTGTTCCTATTCTATCTACAACGTGTGTAATGTCTAAATCTTGTGTTTCTTTAAACTCAA
>JAHDHO010000176.1 GCA_020631275.1 Polaribacter sp.
AGAAATATCTGCAGAAGTTATCCAACATTCTAAATCTTTACAGTTTTCATAATCATCAACAATTTCTGCTGTGTAAGTTCCTTTTTTAGCAGGTATTTTATATAGAGTTGTTTTACCATAATTACCTTTTACTCTACTTTTTGTTAGAATATATAAGTTCTTATTAAAGTAAAAAAATGCTTCTGTATCAAAATAACGGTCTTTCTTTTTAGGTGGAAATTTATTTTGATCTGGATATTCAAATTCTATTTCATCTACTTCTGCATTTTTCTCATCCAATTCATTTTGCTCAACAATAATAATCGATAAATTTTTTCTTCTATTTAAATTGTTTCCAAAATCTCCAATGTAAATAGTCCCGTTTTCATCCGAAGTTAAATCTTCCCAATCATGATTTTTAGCTTTAATATAAATTTCTTTTTTAATCTTACCTTTCGAGTTTAAGCCAAATAAAGTTGGTTTATTTCCACCATCATTTATCATCCAAATTAAATCTGATTTAGGTACTATTTCTGTACCAGAAACTTCACTTAACGTTTTTGGTAAGTCTGTAATTATATTTAATTGCCCAAAATTCTGACAACTAATCAAAATTAAAAAACTAAATATCGAAACTATTTTCTTCATTTATTTATGCTTATTGTATTATTGAAAAGAGTAAAACACCTAAAATTTTAAAGTAAAATATTAAGTGTTCTATTTATGTTTAAACTAAATCTTCAAAGAAGGTCTGTAATAGTTGGTTACCAACTTCCTCCTGCTCCACCACCGCTAAAGCCGCCACCACCAAAACCTCCGCCAAAGCCACCTCCGCCGAAACTTCCGCCTCCAGAAGAACCGCCAAAACCGCCACCAAAGCTTCCGCCACCTCTACCGGCGTTACTTAAAATTATAGTATCAAAAATTGTATCAGCTAAAGAACCTCTTCTATGCCTGTTGCCACCACCTCTATTATTTTTATTACCTCTTGAAATTATAATAAAAAAAATGATAATGATTAGAATAAAGAAAATAATTCCTGGATCAAAACCTTTCGATTTGTTTTTACGAGTTCCTTTGTATTCTCCGTTTAATAACTGAAAAATAGTATCAGAGCCCTTGTCTAAACCTTCGTAAAAATTTCCTCTTTTAAACTCTGGTATTATTACATTTCTTGTAATCTCACCAACAATACCTGCTGTTAAAATTGGCTCGATACCATAACCAGGTGCAATCCAGATTTTTTTGTCTTTTTCAGCAAGTAAAATTAATATTCCGTTGTCTTCTTTTTCTTGACCAATCCCCCATTTCTGAGCCCATTTAGGAGCAAGAATACCGATGCTTTCATTATTTGTTGATTCTATTACAATTACGACAATTTGTGTTGATGTAGAGTCTGAATAACGAACTAATTTGTTTTCTAAATTTGTTTTTTGGCTTGCAGTTAATAAGTTTACATAATCGTAAACACTTGTTTGTTCTTTCGGAATTTCGGGTATGGTAAATTGCCCAAATGAAATTTGAGTTAGAAAAAATAAAAGAAGAAAACTTATGCTTTTAATTGCTTTCAAGAAATTGATTATTTAGAAATTTCATTAGATAATTCATTAATATCATCAGTTTGCCAAGGAAAATGAGTTTTTAATTCTAAACCAGCTTTTAAAATACCATCTATAAGACCTTGCTTAAAGTTTCCTTTTACAAATTGACATTGAATTACATCTTTTGTAGTATCCCAAAAGTTTTTAGGCACAACATCATTAATACCTTTATCACCATAAATAACAAATTTATGATCTTTAACAGCTACATAAATTAATACAGCATTGGCATCTTTAGTATTATCCATTTTTAAGAGATGAAACACTTCTAGCGCTCTTTTGTAATGTTCTTTATCTGAAGTTGCTTCGATATGAACACGTATTTCGCCAGAAGTATTTGTCTCTGCTGTTCTAATTGCAGAAATAATTTCTTTTTCTTCTGCTGGTGTAAGAAATTCTTCTACTTTAGACATCTTTTATTTTTTACTAAAATCTACTTTAACTGGTTTTTCTGCACCTGCTTCTGCTTGAAAATATGGTTTCCCTTCAAAATTAAACCAACCTGCTAAAATTGAATTAGGAAATTTCTTAACGTGATTGTTATAAGGTTTTATTTTCTCATTAAAACGAGTTCTTGCAGTTAAAATTTGGTTTTCTGTACTTGCCAATTCATCTTGTAACTTTAAAAAGTTCTCGTTTGCTTTTAACTCTGGATATCTCTCTACTGTTACCAATAAACTTTTTAAAGCACCACTTAAACCTCCTTGTACTTTATTAAATTGTGCCAATTGCTCTGGGGTTATGTTAGAAGGATCGATATTTACAGAAGTTGCTTTTGCTCTAGCTTCGATTACCTCTACCAATGTACCTCTTTCATAATCTGCTGCACCTTGCACAGTATTTACTAAGTTACCAATTAAATCGTTTCTTCTTTGATAAGACGTTTCTACGTTTGCCCAAGATTCTGAAACACTTTCATTTAATTCTATTGCCGTATTATTAAAACCTACAGCCCATTTATAAACACCAAATACTATTACTAATATAACAATTACTGGTACTAACCATTTTTTCATAATTTCTGTTTTTAAAGTTTTTTAGTTGATTTTTAATCGATTTTCACAAATTTACCTAATATTCTTAAGAATATAAAGTAGTTATTTACTTTATCTATTTGTTAGACACCTAAAATTTAAAAGTGTTACAACTGATTTTTAATTTTAATCAATTCTGCTTTTACACTTTCTAATCTGCTAATAATTTCGTGATTGTGAATTGTAGAATCTGGATTCTTCTTTAATTTTTGTTTTGCACCCTCTAAAGTAAATCCTCTTTCTTTTACTAAATTAAAAATTAGTTTAAAATTACGAATATCATCCGCAGTAAAAAGTCGGTTACCTTTTGCGTTTTTTTTTGGTTTAATAATATCGAATTCTTTTTCCCAAAAACGAATTAAAGACGTATTTACATCAAATGCTTTGGCAACTTCACCTATTTTGTAGTAACGCTTTTCTGGTAAATCTATATGCATTTTATAGCGATTTTAATCGTAAGATTGTCCTTCTTCTTCTGCCGCTTTTTGCATTGCAGCAAACTCTTCTGGCGTTAAATCTCCGTAGTAAAAATTAATAGGATTTACAGCTCTATCATTCTTATGAACTTCGTAATGCAAGTGAGCAGAAACAGATCTACCTGTATTACCAACATAACCAATTAAATCGCCACGCTTTACTTTTTGTCCTTTTCTTGCTTTCATTTTACTCATGTGAGCATAAATGGTTTTATAACCATAACCATGATCTATGTAAATAACTTTACCAAAAGTAGCACTTCTTTCTGCTCTAATAACTTTACCGTTACCAGAAGCGTATATAGGTGTACCAACTGGTGCGGTAAAATCCATACCTTTATGAAATTTACGAATCTTTAAAATAGGATGCATTCTCCATTTATAACCAGACGCCATTCTTGTTAAATCTACTAACTTTACAGGTAAAATTGCTGGTATAGCTGCCAGCATTTTCTCTTTTTCTTTTGCTAAAACAACAATTTCGTCTAAGGATTTAGATTGTACCACAAGTTGCTTCGATAAAATATCTACATTTTTAGTTAAATCTGTTATTAGTTTAGAGTTGTCATAACCTTGTAGACTTTTGTATCTGTTAACACCACCAAAACCTGCTTTTCTTTGCTCTTCTGGTATTGGGTTTGCTTCAAAATAAACTCTGTAAATATTGTTGTCTCTTTCTTGCAACTGTGCTAAAATTGCAGAACTTTCTTCTACTCTTTTCGATAATAAATCTAAATTTAACTGTAAATTTTCATTTTCTCTGTTTAACGCTCTTTCATTAGGCGACATAATAAATTGGCTAAAAACTATAAATCCAATAAATCCGTTTAATAAAATAGCCAAAAAAACAAAAATTGTTTTCTTGTAGTAATCACTTTTCTTAACAGCAATTTTTCTGTAAGAAAGTGTATCTGCATCGTAATAATATTTTACTTTTGCCATAATTGTAAATGTACTATTTTTGTTTTCTTAAATTTGATTTTAGTGAAAATTTCATTTTTAAGAACTCGCTAATTTACAAAATGTTTTACAACTGCTTTTTAAAACAGTTGTTTTATAGATATATTAACATATTATAAACAATCTAGAAACTTCTTTCTTTATGAAATCTCAAGATATTCGTGCTACATTTTTAAACTTTTTTAAGGAAAAATCTCACCTTATTGTGCCGTCTGCACCAATGGTTACCAAAGACGACCCAACATTAATGTTTGTAAATTCTGGAATGGCACCTTTTAAAGAATTTTTTCTAGGTAATGGAACTCCAAAAAACAACAGAATTACAGATTCGCAAAAATGCTTGCGTGTTTCTGGTAAGCACAACGATTTAGAAGAAGTTGGTTACGATACCTACCATCATACATTATTTGAAATGTTGGGTAATTGGTCTTTTGGAGATTATTTTAAGAAAGATGCTATCGCTTGGGCTTGGGAATTGTTAACCGAAGTTTATAAAATTGACAAAGACATTTTATACGTTACCGTTTTTGAAGGCTCTGATGATAAAGACAATTTAAAATTAGATACAGAAGCTTATGATATCTGGAAACAGTATATTGATGAAGACAGAATTTTAAAAGGAAATAAAAAAGATAACTTCTGGGAAATGGGAGAACAAGGACCTTGCGGACCTTGCTCTGAAATTCATGTAGATATTCGTTCTGCAGAAGAGAAAGCAAAAGTTGATGGTAGAACTTTAATAAATGAAGATCATCCGCATGTTGTAGAAATATGGAACTTAGTTTTTATGCAGTTCAATAGAAAAGCAAACGGAACTTTAGAAGAATTACCAAACAAACATATAGACAC
>JAHDHO010000177.1 GCA_020631275.1 Polaribacter sp.
TTTATTTTTTTAAAAAGTGCTTTTATATGAGCAATAACTTCTGGATACTCTACAACCTCATCATCTTTAAAATAAGTTGCAATTGTTTTTTTGGTAATATCGTCTTTTGTTGGCCCTAATCCGCCAGTTAAAATAACAATATCTACTCTTTCTTGTGCTTCTTTTAATGCGTTTAAAATATGCTGTTTATCATCTTGAATAGATGTTACTTGATAAACCGATACTCCTATTTTATTTAATTGCTGACCAATAAATTGAGAATTTGTATCTACAATTTGACCAATTAAAATCTCATCTCCTATTGTTATAATTTCTGCGTTCATTCTTTGCCTATATCATTTATATCTGTATCGTTTCCGTTATTATTTGCGAGTCTTTTTCTTAAAATCATAAATAAAATATACGGAATAATAATACTTAATAACACAGATAAATTCTTGTTATAATTATACTCTTGCGTAATTTTAAAATCTTTAAAAAACCCGTAAACTAATAAATAAATTAATCGTATTACTATGGATATAATAAAACCGATAAAAAAATAAATTACTTGATTTTTTTGATAGCGTTTTGCCAAATAAGTATAACAAACACCAATAAATATGGAAGCTATTATTTGAAAAACAAAATTAATCAACTTTATTTTACTCTAATATTAAATGCTTCTTTACCTTCTATTATACCTTTTAAAGTATCGTTTTCGACAACTTTGCCAACACCTGCTGGTGTACCTGTATAAATAATATCTCCTTTTTTTAATGTAAAATATTGAGAGACATATGCAATTAACTCATCAATTTTCCACAACATTGCATTTGTATTTCCATCTTGTACAATTACATCATTTTTGTACAATTGAAAATTCAAGTTTTCTAAATCAAAGTTTTCCTTCGGATAAAACTCTCCAACAACTGCACTGCCATCAAAAGCTTTTGCCTTTTCCCAAGGCAATCCTTTTTCTTTACATTTAGCTTGCACATCTCTGGCGGTTAAATCAATTCCTAAACCAATTTCATCGTAATATTTATGAGCAAACTTAGTATCTATATGTTTCCCTACTTTATTTATCTTAACTAAAACCTCTACTTCATAATGCACATCATTAGAAAAAGGCGGAATAAAAAAAGGATTTTTTCTAGGTAAAATTGCCGAATCTGGTTTTAAAAAAACTACAGGATTTTCTGGTTTTTCATTCGCCAATTCTTCTATATGTTTTGCGTAATTGCGCCCAATACAAATTATTTTCATACTCAATTACTAATTTTAATCACGAATATTAGATTCGCAATTGATAATTCATAATTAAAAATTATTCTCCTGCTTCCGGAAAAACAATTGCTCTATTTCCAGAAACTATTATTTGATGATTTAAATGGTTTTTAACCGCTCTAGCTAAAACCATTTTTTCTATATCTGCACCAATTCTTTTTAAAGTTAATGGCGTACTTTCGTGAGTAACGGGTTCTACATCTTGCTCAATAATTGGCCCTTCATCTAAATCTTCTGTAGCATAATGCGCTGTTGCACCAATTAACTTTACCCCTCTTTCATATGCTTTTTTGTAAGGATTTGCTCCTTGAAATGCAGGTAAAAAAGAATGATGAATATTAATTATTCTCTCCGGGTATTTATTAATAAAATTAGAAGATAAAATTTGCATATAACGAGCCATAATTGTCAAATCAATTTCATTTTTATCTAACAACTCCATTACTTGTGCTTCTTGTTCTTCTTTGGTATCTTTAGTTACCGGTAAATAATAATAAGGCACATTAAACATTTCTGCAATATGTCTTAATTTATCATGATTACTAATTATTAACTTTACATTACAATCTAATAAACCTTCTTTATTTCTAGACAACAAATCATATAAATTATGACTTGTATGAGAAACCATAATGGCTACATTTTTTCTATCATCTCCATAATTTACAGACCAATCTATTTGTAAAGGTTTTGATAATTCTATAAAACTGTTTTCTAAAACAGCTCTAGAAATTTCTGCACCTTCTGCATCTAAACGAATTCTCATAAAATATGTATTCTCTATCGCGTTTACATATTGCTGGCAACTAACAATATTAAAAGAGCGTTCATAAAAGAAATTGGTGATTTTTGCCAATAACCCTTTTTGATCTGGACATTTTATAAGGAATGTAACTATTTGTGGTTTCATTGTAATTAATTGAGTCGTATTCATATCAAATTACGAGACTAAATAATCTAGCAATTCTAAAATTTATTATTGGCTATGGAATCCACTTTTTAGGAAAGTTAGGTTTTCTTTTTTCAAGAAAAGCATCTCTTCCTTCTTTTGCTTCATCTGTCATGTAGGCTAAACGAGTTGCTTCTCCAGCAAAAACTTGCTGACCAACCATACCGTCATCAGTTAAGTTCATTGCAAATTTTAGCATTTTTATAGAAGTCGGCGATTTCTCTAAAATCTCTTGCGCCCATTCATAAGCTGTGTCTTCTAATTCATCATGTGGTATCACAGCATTTACCATTCCCATTTCATAAGCTTCTTGTGCAGAATAGTTTCTACCTAAAAAGAAAATTTCTCTAGCTTTTTTCTGACCAACCATTTTTGCCAAATATGCAGAACCATAACCACCATCAAAAGAAGTTACATCTGCATCTGTTTGTTTAAAAATTGCATGTTCTTTAGATGCTAAAGTTAAATCGCAAACAACATGTAAACTATGCCCGCCACCAACTGCCCAACCAGGTACAACACAAATAACTGCTTTTGGCATAAAACGAATTAATCGTTGTACTTCTAATATATTTAATCTGTGATAACCATCTTCACCAACATAACCTTGATGTCCGCGTGCTTTTTGATCTCCGCCAGAACAAAAAGAATAAACACCATCTTTTGTACTTGGTCCTTCTGCAGACAATAAAACAACACCAATACTTGTATCTTCGCCAGCATCATAAAATGCATCGTACAATTCTTTAGTAGTTTTTGGTCTAAATGCGTTTCTTACATTTGGTCTATTAAACGCTATTCTTGCAACACCGTTGCATTTCTTATAGGTAATATCTTCGTATTCTTTAACAGTTTTCCACTCGGGTTGTATCATATTTTTGTATTTTCGACGTTCTAAAAGAGAACAAAAGATTCTTATCTACAAAAATAAACATTCTAAATGATGATTAAGAAATCACCGCTATTAATATTCTTATTTTTTTCAATTTGTATTTTTTCTCAGAAAATTATTACCAAAACTATCAATTCTGATTATGTTGATGATAAGAGAGAAATTAAAATTTATTTACCTGAAGGATATGATGAAAAGGAAGAGAAAAATTATCCTTTAGCAATTGTTTTAGATGCCGAATACCTGTTTGACGCTTATGTTGGCAACGCTGTACTTTTTGCAGCCAAAGACAAAGCACCAAAACAAATAATTGTTGGTGTCAAAATGGCATCCACAAGAAAAAAAGACACGTATTTTAATAGAAATAATGGTAATTTAACTGTTGATAATAAAAAGTTCTATCAATTTTTAAGAAACGAGGTAATCTTCGAGATAGAAAGTAATTACAAAACATCACCTTTTATTTCGATAATAGCAGAAGGAACTTCAGCAAACTTAGCAACAAATTTTTTATCTGAACAAACACCAATTATAAATGCATACGTATGTATAAATCCTACTTTTTCTGATTTTATAGGCACACAATTACAAAACTACAATTTACCGGGTTTAGAAAAAGAAGACAATACTTTTTACTTCTATACAAATAACTCCAACTCTTTTTCAACAAACAAGCAGACTAAAATTACTCAATTACAATCAGGGCTTTCTAGCTTAGAAATTAAGAACTTTAATATCATAAACGATACAATTAACACTAACAGTAGTATTTCTGCAATTTCTGAGGCAATCCCGAGAGCCTTTACAAAAGTTTTTGAAATTTATTCTGCAATTTCAAAAGAAGAATTTGATAAAAACATTAAAGATTTGTCGCCAATAGACGCAATAACATACTTAGAAAATAAATATTTAGACATCGAGTTTTTATTTGGAAGCAACTTAGGTATTAGAGAACAAGATGTTTTTGCTGTAGAAAAAATAGTAATCGAAAAAGAAAACGGAGATCAATTATTAAACTTCGGAAAAATGATTTTAAAACTTTTTCCTTCTTCACCTTTAGGCAACTATTACATTGGTCGTTATTATGAAGAAGGTAAAAATATTAAGAAAGCATTATACCATTATAAAATAGGTTATGGTAAAATGGATCCGGCAGATCCTAATGCAGATGCGTTTTATGAAAATGTATTAAGATTAGGCGGTCAATAAATTATTTAACCAATTCTATACGGTCTTCTTTAATTACAATTAATTTCTGTCTATAAAGGTTACCAACTGCTTTTTTAAATGCTTTTTTACTCATTTTCATATGAAAACGAATAGAATCTGGCGAGCTTTTATCTGTTAACAATAAAAAGCCTTCTCTACTACTTTTTAGCTTTTCTAAAACTTTTTCAACATCAGAATCTATTACATTTCTAAAACCTTGTGGTCTTAAAGAAACATCAATTTTACCATCTTCACGAATCTGTTTTATATAACCAACAACTTCCATGTTTTCTTCTAAATCCTGAAAAACTTCACTTCTAAAAAGCAAACCATCATATTCTTCGTTAATTAAAACGGTATATCCTAAACCTGTTTCGGTTTCTATTACAAGGTTTACTACCTTCTTTCAAATTCATTTCTCCTTCGTGTGTATCTTCTTGCCATTATTTTATATATTTAAAATATTAA
>JAHDHO010000178.1 GCA_020631275.1 Polaribacter sp.
GTTACTAATAAAATATGATCATATCCTTTCTTTTTTAGAAAAGCAACTTCTTTTAAAATTTCTGAATCTGTTAGCGTTCTTCGTGGTATTTTATTGGTCATACTAAAACCACAATACGTACAAATATTCTGACACTCGTTACTTAAATACATGGGCGCGTACATTTGTATTGTATTCCCAAATCTCTTTTTAGTAAGCGCATGACTTTTTTGCGCCATTTGCTCTAAATATGGTTTTGCTGCCGGAGACAATAAAGACTTAAAATCTTCTAAATCTAGATTATCTTTTAAAAGTGCCAACTCTACATCTTTACTGGTTTTATTGTAGATGCTTTTTAAAGTTGTACTCCAATCATAAGTATCAAAAAGTGTTTTAAAGTTGCTCATTTTTTAATTTAAAAATGATGTTAACGGACTACTTGCAACTGCTTTTTTATTTACAGGAGCTAGTTTTGCTTCAAAAGCCATTCTACCAGCTTCAACTGCCATTCTAAATGCTTTTGCCATCTCAACAGGGTTTTTAGAGACTGCAATTGCCGTATTAACCAGAACTGCATCTGCACCTAATTCCATTGCAAATGCTGCATGAGAAGGCGCACCAATACCCGCATCAACAATAACCGGCACATTCGATTGCTCGATAATAATTTCTAAAAAATCTACTGTTTTTAAACCTTTATTACTACCAATTGGCGCGCCTAAAGGCATTACACATTGTACACCCACTTCTTCTAAGCGTTTACATAGAACAGGATCTGCATGAATATATGGCATTACTACAAAACCTTTTTTAACCAATTCTTCTGATGCTTTTAAAGTTTCTATGGGATCTGGCAACAAATACCTAGGATCTGGGTGAATTTCTAATTTTACCCAATTTGTCTCTAAAGCTTCTCTAGATAATTCTGCAGCAAAAACTGCTTCTTTGGCATCTCTTACGCCAGAGGTATTGGGTAATAAATTTATTCTGTCATGATTTAGATGTGTTAAAATATCATCTTCTTCGTTTGCTACATCAACTCTTTTTAATGCTACAGTTACCAATTCACTTTTACTTTCTAATAGTGCCTCTTTCATTAAATTAGACGAACTAAATTTACCTGTTCCGGTAAATAAACGAGAATTAAATGTTTTATCGGCAATTATTAATTTTTCCATGCTATTTAATTTTTATCAAACTTAAATATTTGCTCTTGAGGTCTATCTTTAAGTAATGTTTTATGAAAGTTTGAAATTACATTGTAATTCTTGGTAATTTCTGATGAAACAGCCACTCCGTAAACACCTGTTTCAATAATTGATTCAACATCGTTTAAAGTAATGCCACCAACTGCTATAATTGGTATAGAAGTTTTTAATTCATCTATTATAACCTTGTAACCTGCTAATCCTAAGACCGGACTTAATTTTTCTTTTGTATTTGTAAACCTAAACGGACCTAAACCGATATAATTTACTTTTTTTTCTATTAAGGCTTCACAATCTTTTAAAGTATTAGCGGTACCCCCAATAATTTGCCAAGACGCTAATTCTTTACGAACCAAATTAGGGCAAGCATCTGTTTTACCCAAATGCACGCCATCTGCCTTTAAAGCAATTGCAACTTTGTAATAATCATTTATAATTAATCTAGTTTGAAAATTATCTGTAACTTCTTTAACCTTTTTAGCTGTTTCTAAAACAATTTGTTCCTCTACATTTTTTAAACGTAGTTGAACTGTCTCTGCACCAGAACTACAAGCATTCTGAATATTTTTTAAATGCTCTTCTGGTGATTTTCCTTGAGATATATAATGTAATTTACTTATCATTTTTATTTTTATGGTTTCCTAATAAACTTGTATTAGAATTTAAAAATTGTTCTGTATATAACTTTGTTTTTCTGCAAGCATCATCTATATCAAAACCTAAAGCTATATTAGCAGCTAATGCAGATGATAATACACAACCGCTACCATGTTTATCGTAAACTTTTTTGACAATCGGCGGTATATTTAATTGCACCAAACTATTGTAATAGACTTCATCTAAACCTTTTTGCTCTTTTCTGTGTCCGCCTTTTAAATAAAGGTTTGTTTTATTCGCTATAAATTCTATTGTTTCTTCAATATTTTTTTCGGGAAACAAAGCCTTAATCTCATCGTAATTTGGTGTAATAAAAAAACAAGACGATAATATTTTTTCTAAAATATTTAGATTTTGATTTGTATGGAGATTAAAACCACTACTGGTTTTTAAAACAGGATCTAATATTATTTTTACTGATGTATTTAATTCTTTTATCTTATTTATAATCTTAAATAAACGTTCCCAAGATTCTATAACACCTATTTTAACTACATTGATAGAAAACCTCTCGAATAAAGTTTCTATTTGACTAATGATAATCTCTTCTGAAATCCAAAAACAATGTTTAAAATTAATGTCATTCTGAACAGTTACAGCTGTACAAACAGATAAACCATATAAACCATGTGCTTCAAAAGTTTTTATGTCTGCTGTTAAACCAGCACCACTAGATGGGTCTAAACCTGCAATTGTTAAAATAAAGTTGTTATTTTCTAACATAAAAATTAGCTTTTAAAAACTTTATACTGACTTTTTATACTTTTAAAACTTTCAATAGGATTTTTCGCATTCCATACTCCACCTAAAACTCCGATACCGTTATATCCTAAGTCTAAAACTTTTGGTATTGTTTCTTTATTTACGCCTCCCATACCAATTATTGGTTTATCAATATGGTTTACATCAAAACCTCTACCTTGATAACCTTGTTTTGATATTGACGAAAAAACCGGACTCAGTAAATTATAATCAAATTTTATTTCACAATTTTCTAATTCATTTGGCTCATGGAAAGAGCTACTTATCGTTTTACCTTTCAAATTAAAATTAGAAAAATAATCTGCTCCGATTTCTAAAACATCTCTACGTTTTTGTTCCTGAAAATGAATTCCTTTTAAATTAAATTCATGAATCAATTCATGATAATAATGTAAAACTATTTTAGAGTGAAAAGCTGCATCTATTTGGCTTAAGTATTGTAAATATTCTTCTTTAGATTTATTAGGTTTTCTTAAATGATAATACTCTAAACCTTCTTTAAATAAAGTTTCTAAAATTTTAATTTCACCAATAACATCTATTTCTGGAGATATAAGTATTATCATCTTTTAAAATTATTTTTTTAAAATAATTGATTATAAAAGCTCAAATATTAAAAGCACAACTGTGTCTCCCCCAAGACACAGAAGCGCTTTTATGGCAGAAGTATGTTATAAATATACTTCTGAACCTTTGTCTTTAAATTCTTTTGATTTTTCTTCCATTCCTTTTGCAAAAACCTCATCACCCTCTACCTTATTCTCTGCTGCAAAATCTCGAACTTCTTGAGAAATTTTCATTGAACAAAATTTAGGACCACACATAGAACAAAAATGTGCAATTTTAGCTCCTTCAGCAGGCAAAGTCTCATCATGATATTCTCTTGCTAACTCTGGGTCTAATCCTAAATTAAATTGATCTTCCCATCTAAATTCAAAACGCGCTTTACTTAAAGCATCGTCTCTATGTTGTGCCCCTGGATGTCCTTTTGCTAAATCCGCTGCATGTGCAGCTAATTTATAAGTAACTACTCCTGTTCGCACGTCTTCTTTATTTGGTAACCCTAAATGCTCTTTTGGCGTTACATAACATAACATTGCACAACCAAACCATCCAATCATAGCTGCTCCTATTCCAGATGTAATATGATCGTATCCTGGTGCAATATCCGTAGTTAGTGGCCCCAATGTATAAAAAGGTGCTTCATCACATGCTTCTAATTGTTTATCCATGTTAGCTTTAATCATATGCATTGGCACATGACCAGGCCCTTCTATAAAACACTGTACTTCGTGCTTTCTTGCTATTTTAGTTAATTCTCCTAAAGTTTCTAACTCTGCAAACTGTGCCTCATCATTTGCATCTGCAATAGAGCCTGGTCTTAAACCATCTCCTAATGAAAATGCAACATCGTATGCTTTCATAATCTCACAAATTTCTTCAAAATGAGTATATAAAAAACTTTCTTTATGATGAGCCAAACACCATTTTGCCATAATAGAACCTCCACGAGACACAATACCGGTAATTCTTTTTGCAGTCATTGGTACGTATCGTAAACGTACACCTGCATGAATTGTAAAATAATCTACACCTTGTTCTGCTTGTTCTATTAATGTATCTCTAAAAATCTCCCAGGTTAAATCTTCTGCTACACCGTTTACTTTTTCTAAAGCTTGATAAATAGGCACTGTCCCCACAGGAACCGGTGAGTTTCTAATAATCCATTCTCTAGTTTCATGAATATTTTTTCCGGTAGATAAATCCATAATATTGTCTGCACCCCAACGACAAGCCCAAACAGCCTTTTCTACCTCTTCTTCTATAGAAGAAGTAGTAGCAGAATTACCAATATTAGCATTAATTTTAACCAAGAAGTTACGACCTAGAATCATAGGTTCTGCTTCTGGATGATTAATGTTAGATGGAATTACTGCTCTACCTCTTGCCACTTCTTCTCTAACAAATTCTGGCGATATTTTTGCTGGAATACTTGCTCCGAAATCTTGACCTGGATGTTGTTTAGATAAGCGTGTAATCTCATCTATTTTTTGATTTTCTCGAATTGCAATATATTCCATTTCAGGAGTTATTATTCCTTTTTTAGCATAATGTAATTGTGTAACATTTTGCCCTTTTTTTGCT
>JAHDHO010000179.1 GCA_020631275.1 Polaribacter sp.
TTTTCCAAAAAATGGGGATTGGCAATCAGTTTTAAAGACTGGAAAAGTGAAGAGCCGTTGTATTTTGGTGAAAAAACAGCCAATTACTTGTACAACAATACTTCGGTAGAGTTGTTAGGTTTGTATCAACTGAATTTAAAGCATCGCATCGATTTCGGAATCAGCTTTTTTTCAGAGAAATATAAATACTGGTCTGGTGAAACCGCAGAAGGTGTACCATTGGCGTTAGATTTAGATAAAAAACTTTTAAAACTGGTGTATCAATACAATGGTTTAGATTATTATTACCAATACGTTAGCGGTTTTAAAAGTGTCTTATACACGCAATATGTTACTACTCAAAACGATTTTCAAAACGATTTCTTAATTGCATGGAACGATTTTTTCTATTACCAAAGAATTGGTGCAAAAGGCAATTGGGCAAATAAATTGCGTTTGGGTATTGCTTCTAATGAGAATTCACCTTTTGCGCCCTTTGCCCTAGATAACAATGTAAACATTAGAGGTGTTGGTATTTTGGTAGATAGAGGTACAGGTGTTGCGGTGTTAAATTCTGAATATAGACATACTGTTTATGATAAAAAATGGCTGGCAATTCAAACAAATATCTTTACAGATGCAGGTACTTGGCGAGAACCTGGCGGACAATTAAGCGACCTTTTTAAAAAAGAGAAATTAAGAGTTTTTTCTGGTATTGGACTGCGTTTTATCAGTAAAAAAATATACAATGCTACATTTAGAATCGATTATGGTTTTAAAGTTTACGATGCTAGAAATACTACAAAAGGAGGCTTGGTTTTTGGTTTAGGACAGTATTTTTAACCTTAATTTAAACCAAATACGCATAAAGTTGGCTAGAATGGTTTAGTTTTGTTTACCAAACAACACAACACATGAGCACTTTTGCAATAGGAGACATTCACGGTGGTTTAAAAGCCCTTATACAAGTATTAAACAAACTAGAAGTTACAGAAGAAGACACACTTATTTTTATGGGAGATTATGTAGATGGCTGGAGCGAGTCTGCGCAAGTAGTTTCTTTTCTACTCGAGTTGTCAAAAAAAATCAACTGTATTTTTATCAAAGGAAATCATGATGTTTGGTGCGAAGAATGGTTAAAAGTTGAAACCGTAAACCCTACTTGGTATATGCATGGTGGTAAAGAAACTATTGATAGTTATGATGGTTTTACCGCTGCAGAAAAAAGCGAACATTTAACGTTTTTCCAAAACCTATCGTTGTACCATTTAGACGATGCAAATAGGTTGTTTTTACATGCAGGTTTTACGTCAATGCACGGTGTTGCCAAAGAAATGGTTCCAGATAATTTTTATTTTGATAGAACTTTGTGGGAAATGGCTTTGGCAATGGATGTTACTATTGATAAAAATAACCCAATTTATCCAAAGAGATTACAACATTATTCAGAAATTTATATTGGGCACACGCCAACAACTAATTTCGGAATACCTACACCTATGAATAGAGCAAATGTATGGAATGTAGATACAGGTGCTGCTTTTAAAGGGAAAGTCTCTGCCATGAATATTGATACAAAAACGTATTACCAAAGTGATAATTTACCAGGATTGTATCCAGATGAAAGAGGTAGAAACTAAACACAAGTAACTCTCTGTAAATTAAAAAGCCCGCTATTGCATAAAACAATAACGGACTTCTAACGTGAACTATTAAAAAAAAAATTAACCTTCTAGTTGTAAGACCAAGTCTTCTGCATTAACCAATGTGCCTTCTTTTAAAATAAGGGCACTAATAGTAGCATCTTCGTTGGCAGTAATGGTGGTTTCCATTTTCATGGCTTCAATAACAAATAAAGGCTGATTTTTAACAATTTTATCGCCTTTTTTAACCAAAATGGTAGATAATAAACCTTGTAATGGCGCACCTATTTGGCGGGCATTCTCTTTATCTGCTTTTATATTTTGAACGGTTTCTACTTTTACAGAGGTATCTTTTATTTGCACAGATCTTCCTTGTCCGTTTACCTTAAAGTATACAGTAACCATTCCTTCTTCGTTGGCATCTCCAATCGAGTCTAAGGTAATTAACAACGTTTTTCCTTTGTCTAACTCAACAATAATTTCTTCGCCAACTTCCATTCCGTAGAAAAAGTTTTTGGTTGGCAGGTTAATCAAACTATCGTATTTTAAATGCTTATTGTACGCATCTGTAAATACCTTCGGATACAATTTATACGATAAGAAATCTGTAAAATCAATAGGTCTGCTTAAATCATTTTCAAATATTTTTTTAAAATCTTTGTACTCGGCATCAATATCTATTGGTGGTATGTGGGCATTGGGCCTATCTGTATAAGGTTGTTCGTCTTTTAAAATTAGTTTTTGTAAATCTTTAGGGAAGCCGCCAACGGGTTGCCCTAAATCGCCTCTAAAGAAACTTACAACAGACTGCGGAAAAGAGATGGTGTTGCCACGCTCTAATACATCTTGTACTGTTAAGTTGTTACTTACTAAATATTGTGCCATGTCGCCAACAACTTTAGAACTTGGTGTAACTTTTACAATATCACCAAAAAGTAAGTTAACGTCTGCATACATTTTGGTAATTTCATAAAAACGGTCTTCTAAACCAAGTGCTTGCGCTTGTGGTTTTAAATTCGAGTATTGACCACCCGGAATTTCGTGTTTAAAAACCTCGCCAGAACCTGCTTTTAAGCCAGACTCAAAAGGGTAGTAGTACTCTCTTACGGTTTCCCAATAATTAGAATATTCATTTAAAGAATCGATGTTAATATCGCTTGCTCTATCGTTAAACTTCATCATTTCTACCACCGCGTTAAAGTTGGGTTGCGATGTTAAACCAGACAAACCACCCAAAGCAACATCAACCACATCCACGCCTGCTTCGATGGCTTTTAAATACGTAGCTGCTTGTATAGAAGAGGTGTCGTGTGTGTGTAAGTGAATCGGAATATTTACCGTTTGCTTTAAAGTACTTACCAATTCGAAAGCCGCATAAGGTTTTAACAAACCTGCCATGTCTTTAATTGCCAAAATATGCGCACCCGCATTTTCGATGTCTTTGGCTAAAGTGGTATAATATTTTAAGTTGTATTTTGTGTTTTTTGGATTTAAAATATCGCCAGTATAGCATATCGAAGCCTCTGCCAAACCATTGGTTCTGGTTCTAACATGTTCTATACAAGGTGCAATCGATTGCATCCAGTTTAAAGAATCAAAAATTCTGAATATATCAACGCCATGTTCCCAAGACTGCTCTACAAACTCCGCAATTAAATTATCTGGATATGCGGTGTATCCAACTCCGTTAGACCCTCTTAGTAGCATTTGTAACAACACATTTGGCATTGCTTTGCGTAATAATTGTAAGCGTTCCCAAGGGTTTTCTTGTAAAAAACGCATACAAACATCAAAAGTTGCGCCACCCCAAACTTCCATACTAAAAATGTTGGGGTTGTTTTTAGCATATCCTTCTGCAACTTTTAACATGTCAAAAGTTCGCATTCTTGTGGCCAGTAAACTTTGGTGTGCATCTCGCATGGTGGTATCTGTAAAATGAATTTTCTTTTCATTTTTTAACCATTGTGCAAATGCATCAGGCCCTAATGCCGTTAGTTTATCTTTTGTACCTTCTAGATAGGCAGCATCGGCATCAAACTTAGGTACAATAGGTTTTATAAACTTCTTGGTTGTATCTAATTTTTTAACATCTGCATTACCATTTACAATCACATCGCCCAAATACGTAACCAATTTGGTAGCTCTATTTCTAGGCGCTTTAAACACAAATAAATCAGGAGTTTCTTTAATAAAATTAACCGTAACATCTCCTTTTCTAAAAGTTTCGTGTTTTAAAATATTATCTAAAAACGGCATGTTGGTTTTAACACCACGAATACGAAACTCTGCCATGGCTCTTCTTACTTTTCTGCAAGCGCCGTCTAAAGTTCTACTATTTGCCGTAACTTTTACCAACATCGAATCGAAAAATGGCGAAATAATGGCACCTTGGTAAACGCTACCCGCATCCAATCGAATGCCGAAACCAGACGCACTTCTATACGTGGTAATTTCGCCGTAATCGGGTTTAAAATCGTTCTGCGGATCTTCTGTAGTAATTCTACATTGCAACGCATAGCCATTTATTTTAATCGCCTCTTGACTCGGTATTTTAATCTGTTGGTCTGTTAATTTATAACCACCCGCAATAAACAATTGTGTTTTAACCAAATCGATATTGGTAACAACCTCTGTAACGGTATGTTCTACTTGTATTCTTGGGTTTACTTCTATAAAGTAGATAGATCCATCATCATCTACCAAAAACTCTACAGTACCAATATTGTTATACTCTACCGCCTTACAAATGGTAATAGCGTAGTTGTACAAAGCATCTTTTGTTGCTTGCTTTAAATTGTAAGAGGGTGCAAATTCAATTACTTTTTGGTAGCGACGTTGCACAGAGCAATCGCGTTCAAATAAGTGTACGGTATTGCCATAATTATCGGCAACTATTTGTATTTCTATATGTTTAGGATTTTGCACAAATTTTTCTAGAAAAACAGTGTCGTCTCCAAAGGCATTTAGTGCCTCTCGTTTACTTTCGTTAAACGCTTTTCTTAATTCGGCAGCCTCTCTAATAACACGCATACCTCTACCGCCACCACCAGAGGC
>JAHDHO010000180.1 GCA_020631275.1 Polaribacter sp.
GTTACCTCATCAGAAACCATTGGTTTAGAACCTTCGTTCATTAATTTACCTGTTTCTTTGGTTCTTTTCTCTGCTTTTTTCATCAAACCAATATCTTTTTTAAATAAGATGGTAAAAAGCAAAATAGCGATTGCTAATAATGGATAAAAGTTATACTTAATTGCGGCAATCATTACAGAAAAGGGTTTATCGATACCTTGTGTTAATAACAAACCCATTATAAATGCGCCCCAAGCGTTAAAAGGAATTAATATTGATGATGGTGCAGAACTAGAATCTGCGATATAAGCTAATTTTTCTCTGGGGATTTTTAATTTATCAAAAATTGGTCTGTATAAAGTACCCACCGTTAAAGAACTAATGCTAGTTTCTACAAATAATAATAAACCTGTAAATGTTGCTAAAAGTTGCACCATTACTCTACTGTATCCTGTTTTTTTAGTTTCTAGTTTGGTAAGTTTTCTGTTGATAATATTTATAAAACCTTCTACACCTCTAGAATATTGAATAAATATTAACAGCGCACCAACCAAAGCACTAAATATTATGGTTCTTGTGTTTCCTTTCGATTGAAAAACATTTACCATACCTTCTATCATTGAAAGTGTTCCTTTTAATGGATTAAATCCTTCTATTATCAACCAAGAAAACCAAATACCAAATAACAAAGCAATATATACTTGCTTGGTTCTTAAAGCTAAAATTATGGCAACAATTGGTGGTATTACTGATAAAAATCCATATTCCATATAAAAGTGTTTAAGATTGCTAAAGGTAATAATTTAGTTGGGTTTTTTAAAACTTCAATGTTTGTCGGAAAAAAGACCAAGTTTGTCGATTTTTATTTTTTTTCCTTAGATTCATTCTTTCATTTGTAGAATAATCTATAAATTTAAAATTATGAAAACTAGAAACTTAATCATTGCTCTTAGTTTGTTAATGTTTACTTCTTGTGTTGTTAAATCTTTAAACCCTTTTTACACAAAAGAAACCATTTCTTTTGATGAAAATTTTATTGGTGAATGGGAAGATTCTAAGAAAGGAAATTGGAAAGTAATAAAATTTGAAAACGTATTTTTATCCAATGCAAAAAAAAACTGGGAACCTAAATTTGTGAATGGATATTTAGATAACAAAGTAGAAATTTCAAAAAAAAATTTATCTAAAGAAGATAAAAAATTATATGCAGTATATAAAGACAGTTATTATATCTTAAGAGAAAATAAAAACAAGAAAGTGGCATTTATTGCCACACCATTTAAAATAAATAATCAGACTTTTTTAGATTTTATTCCAATAGATATACAAGATAATATAGATAACTTACTCGAAAGTCATACTATTTATACGCATAGTTTAGTTAAGTATGATTTAAGAAATAATGGAGAAATAGAAGTAAGGTGGTTAGATGAAGATAAGGTTGAAGCACTTTTTAAAGAAAAGAAAATTAAAATAAAACATGAAAAAATTGGAATAATAGATGACAAATATTTACTAACCGCAAAACCTGAGGAATTACAACGCTTTATTAAAAAATATATGGCTTCTAATGATTCTGAAAAATGGGAAACTTCAACAAAATTTACATTAAGTAGATTAAATGGAACAGATTAACACTTTTTTTAAAAGAACAAATTCTTATAATATAGTTGTCTTTAACACTATATTATGGGGATTTTCATTTCTTGTTTTATTGTTTTTATTTTCGGAAAATTTTTCTCCTTCCAAAATAGATTATGTATACACAATTGCATTTTTAATTACCATTATAATTCCAGTAACTATAAATCTATATATACTAATTCCATATTTTTTAAAGAATGAAAAATATGTGTTTTTTATACTCTTATTTATACTAAATTTATGGTTTTTCTCTCAATTAAATATTTGGTTTTTTAATTCTATAATAGAAGGCGTTTTTTCTGATTATTATTTTATTTCTTATCATTCTGATTTTAAAATAATAATAATTTTCGGTGCTTTTTTATTGGTAACAACTTTTATAAAACTTTCTGAAGATTGGTTGTATTTAAACCAGTTAGAGAACCGTACTTTAAAGTTAGAAAAGCAGCAAATAGAAAATCAATTATCTTCTTTAAAAGCGCAAATAAATCCGCATTTTTTGTTCAACTCTTTAAACGTCTTATATTCTTTATCTCTTGTAAATAAAGAAGAGACTACAGAAGCAATTTTAAGACTTTCAGATATTTTAAGATATCTTTTATATGATACAAATACTAAAAAAATAAGTTTAAAAGAAGAAATTATTTTACTTGAAAAATTTATCGATTTTCAAAAATCTAGGCATAAAAAACCTAATATTAATATTGATGTTGAAATTGATGATGACGAATTTGAAATTTACCCAATGTTATTATTACCCTTAATTGAAAACAGTTTTAAACACGGAATTAAAGGTGATACTGAAAATACATTCATAAACATAGAAATAAAGAAAAAGAACACCGAATTTTATTTCTTTATAGAAAATAATCTACCTGAAAAAAAAGCTGAAAATTTTGTTACAGTTGGTGGAATTGGTCTAAAAAATATCAAACGAAATTTAGCGCTTATTTATCCAAAAAATCACTCTTTTTCTACGCATATAATAAATCAAAAATTTCAAGTCTCTTTAAAAATTAAAACAAATGAATATTAATTGCTTAATTGTAGATGATGAGCCAGCAGCGCAATCAATTTTAAAAATTTTTATAGAAAAAATAAATTTTTTATCTCTTGTAGGAATTGCTAACAATGCTGTTGAAGCGCTGACCGAATTAAAATCTAATTCAAAAATTGACTTACTTTTTCTGGATATTAATATCCCAAAAATATCTGGTTTATCTTTTTATAAGTCTTTACAAAACCCACCTTTTGTAATTTTCACAACTGCATATCCAGAATATGCAGTAGATGGTTTTAGTGTAAATGCAATAGATTATCTCTTAAAACCATTCTCTTTTGATCGTTTTTTAACAGCTGTAAATAAAGTTGTAGATAAATTAGAAGCAAAACCTCTAACCGTAATTTCTGAAGAAACTATTTTAATTAAAGCAGATAAAAAACTTCATAAAATTGCTGTTTCTTCTATTTTCTATATCGAGGCTTTTGGCGATTATGTAAAGATTTATTTAGAAAAAGAGTTTCTTTTAACAAGTAGCACTTTCAAAAATATTTTAACATTACTTCCTCAAAAAAAAATTATTCAGGTTCATAAATCATTCGCAATAAATTTAAAAAGGGTACATATTCTCGAAGGAAATCAGATTTTGATACAATCTCGTAAAATACCTATTGGTTTAAAATTTAAAAACAATTTTTTAGAGAAATTTAAAAATGAATAAGTAAATTTATAGCATGTCTAAATTTTACACAAAACTTACAACAAGACTTCAAAAATTTATTGAAGCTCAAAAAATATTCTTTGTTGCAACTGCGCCAACTTCTGGCAGAATTAATTTATCGCCAAAAGGAATGGATTCTTTTAGAGTGGTTGATGAAAACCGTGTTTTATGGTTAAATGTTACGGGAAGCGGAAACGAAACTGCTGCACATTTATTAGAAAACAACAGAATTACTATTATGTTTTGCGCTTTTGAAGGTGCACCAAATATTTTACGTTTGTACGGTAAAGGAAAAGAAATTAAAGAAGGTGATGCTTCTTGGAATGAATTAATTACACTTTTTCCAAAAACGCCAGGAACGCGTCAAATTTTTGATATTACGGTAGAATCTGCACAAACTTCTTGCGGAATGTCAATTCCGTTTTTTGAGTATAAAAGCGAAAGAAACGAGCTAAATGATTGGGCAAGCAAACAAGGTAAAGAAGGGATTTCTAAATACTGGGAAGAAAAAAATCAAATAAGTATTGATGGCTTACCAACACATATTCTAGATTAATTTTTTAATCTTTATCTACTTTTTTAATTGCGTTAATAAAATCGTTTAGGCTATTATTATTGGCAACTAAATGTATTGCTTCATCACAAATTTTTTCTGCCCTTTTTATTGAAAAATGTAGACCAACAGCTATTTTTCGCATTAATGCAACTTCTATTAATTTAGCTTCACCATCAATTAAAATCATTTTTGTTAAACGATACAAACGCTCTATTCTTTCATCATAATTAATTGGCGGATTTATCGGGTACTTTTCTGGGTTGTTTAAGATTAAAGAAAACTCTTCTAAAGTTATATTTAAGTTTTTTCCTGCTCTTATTAACAATTCTTTTTCTTCGTCTGTAATTTTGCCGTCTACTCTTGCAATTTTTACAATATTAGCAAAATGTCCTATTTCTTGTTTGTGTTGTCCGCTAGAATATAAATCTGATATTGCCATATAATTTTTTCTATAAAAATAAATAAAAACAATTAAAAAGACTATTAAAAAAAAGCTAAAACATAAATCTAATGAATCGCTTTTTCGTATTTTGCTATACCATATCGTTATAAAATTTTAATCTAAAACTTAACTTTAGTTATGACCAATTTTTCTTACTTAAACAGAAATAATAGTATCAAAGAATTAAAAGAAACTGAATTTGATATTTTGATAATTGGTGGCGGAATTACAGGTGCTGGAATTGCTTTAGATGCAGCTTCTAGAGGAATGAAAGTTGCCTTAATAGAAAAAAA
>JAHDHO010000007.1 GCA_020631275.1 Polaribacter sp.
CATATACACTTTCCAAGCATCAGAGCCAGATTCTCTACCGCCACCAGTTTCTTTTTCACCACCAAAAGCACCACCAATTTCTGCACCAGAAGTACCAATATTTACATTTGCGATTCCGCAATCTGAACCTGCATAAGATAAAAATTTCTCTGCTTCTTTCATTTCGTTGGTCATAATTGCAGATGATAAACCTTGAGCAACACCATTTTGTTTTACAATAGCATTTTCTATTTCACCTGTATATTTCATTAGATATAAAATTGGTGCAAAAGTTTCGTGTTGTACAATTTCAAAATGATTTTCTGCCTCTATAATTGCTGGTTTTACGTAGCAACCAGATTCGTAACCTTCACCTTCTAAAACACCACCTTCAACTAATACATTTCCACCTTCAGCTTTTGCTTTTTCGATAGCAGCTAAATATGTATTTACAGAATCTTTATCGATTAATGGGCCAATATGATTTTTTTCATCTAAAGGATTTCCAATAGTTAATTGTTTATAAGCACCAACAATTGCATCTCTTACTTTATCATAAACAGATTCGTGAATAATTAATCTTCTTGTTGATGTACAACGCTGTCCGCAAGTACCAACAGCACCAAAAACAGCTCCAGGAACAACAACTTTTAAATCTGCAGTTGGTGTAATAATAATGGCATTGTTACCACCTAATTCTAATAAAGATTTCCCAAAGCGCTCTGCAACTTTTGCACCAACAATTCTTCCCATTCTTGTAGAACCTGTTGCAGAAACTAACGGAATTCTAGTATCAGCAGTCATCATTTCACCTACTTTATAATCTCCATTTATAATACAAGAAATTCCTTCTGGTAAATTATTTTCTTTTAAAATGTCTGCAATTATATTTTGACAAGCAATAGAGCAAAGAGGTGCTTTTTCAGAAGCTTTCCAAACACAAACATCACCACAAATCCAAGCTAAAGCAGTGTTCCAAGCCCAAACAGCAACCGGAAAGTTAAATGCAGAAATAATACCAACAACACCAATTGGGTGCCATTGTTCTCTCATTACATGTCCTGGTCTTTCCGACGGAATCGTTTGTCCGTTTAATTGTCTAGATAAACCAACTGCAAAATCGCAGATATCGATCATTTCTTGTACCTCACCATAACCTTCTTGTAAAGATTTACCCATTTCATAAGAAACTAATTTTCCTAAAGGTTCCTTTAATTCTCTTAATTTGTTACCAAATTGGCGTACAATTTCTCCCCTTTGTGGTGCTGGCATATTCCTCCATGATAAAAACGCTTTGGTTGCAGTTTCCATCACTTTTTCGTAATCTTCTTTGGTAGTAGTTTTAACTTTACCAATTAACTTACCATCTACAGGCGAGTAAGATTCGATAACTTCTCCGTTAGAAAAATTATTTGAACCTGTAGAAGTACCATTATTTATATCTTTTAAACCTAATTCTTGTAAGGCGTTTTTTATTCCAAAATCCGTCATTTTTTTATTACGTTTTAGTTGTTTAATTTAGAAGTTCGAAATTACGAATTATTTTAGACATATATAAATTAAACAAAAATTACAAATATTGTTTAATTTTAAACAAATTATAAAAATGAAAAACTTCTTTATTGCCATTGTAACCTTTGTTATTTTATTAAGTTGCACATCAGAATCAACAAAAAATGAAACCTTAAACACAAAAAAAGTAAATGATTTTGCAATTATAATTCATGGTGGTGCTGGTACTATTTTAAAGAAAAATATGTCTGATGAAAAAGAAGCAGCCTACAAAGCAAAATTAGAAGAAGCAATTAAAGTAGGTCATACAATTCTTAAAAACGGAGGTACAAGTCAAGAAGCAGTTGTTAAAACGATACAAGTAATGGAAGAATCGCCATTATTTAATGCAGGTAAAGGTGCTGTTTTTACGCATGAAGAAACCAACGAATTAGATGCCTCTTTTATGGATGGTAAAACATTAAATGCCGGTGCAGTTGCCGGGGTTACTAATGTAAAAAGTCCGATTGAATTAGCAGTTAAAATTATGACAGACTCTGATCATGTAATGCTTTCTGGTAAAGGAGCATCAATATTTGCTAAAGAAAAAGGCTTAGAAATTGTAGATCCAAGTTATTTTTATACTGATAGAAGGTTTGAATCTTTAAAGAGAATCAAAAATAAAAATAAGACAGAATTAGATCATGATGATAAAAAGGCTGCTTTTTATGATGCTGATATTAAAAATGCAAAATTTGGTACAGTTGGTTGCGTTGCTCTTGATAAGAACGGAAATATTGCAGCAGGAACTTCTACTGGCGGAATGACAAACAAACGTTGGGGAAGAATTGGTGATGCACCAATAATTGGTTCTGGTACATATGCAAATAACTTAACTTGTGGTGTTTCTTCTACAGGTTGGGGAGAATATTTTATTAGAAGTCAAGTTGCATATGATATCTCTGCTCAAATGGAATATAAAAATAAAACCTTAAAAGAAGCGACTAAAGACGTTATTCAAAATAAACTAACAAAACTTGGCGGTACTGGCGGAGTTGTTGCTCTAGATAAAAAAGGAAATATGTCTTTTGAATTTAATACCGCAGGTATGTATAGAGCCTCTATGGACGAAAAAGGAAATTTAGTAGTAAAAATCTACAAAGAATAAGCCAACCACTTTTTAGGAATTGGTTTTAAATCTAATTCTGCTTGTTCTGATTTTATCTTTTTTTTCAAACCAATTCTAGAAATTTTAGGAATAGATAAATTTATATTATTGCGCTTATTAATAAGTTCTAAAACCTCGCTTATAGAATTGTCTGTGCATAAAACTAAACTATTCATCATTGCGTTAGATTCTTCTTTTAAATCGTAAAAATCTACAAAATAAGCAGGTTTATTATCTTGATACACTAACCATTGGTGATACTTTCTTTTTGTTAGTTCTACAACTTCTTTTACACCTGTAATAGTTCTATATGTATTTTTAGATAAATGCATTTATATTAAATTTAGGAGATAAAAATAATATGAAGTGAAATTTTTTTTTCTATTTTTTGGATGAATGGTTCGTTTTTTACTTTAAAGATGTAATATTCTTCTTTAAAAGAGAAGTAATAATTCATAAACGTATTCTTTAAATCTTATTTTTGCAATACGTTATGACAGACAAGATTTTTAACATACATTCAACAGAAGAGTTTAACCAGGTTGCCTTAGAGGTTTTTAAACATCAATTTAAAAATAATAAAGTTTATAGGTCTTTTTGCGATCTATTATACATTCATCCATCAGATATTTCTAAAGTAGAAGATATTCCTTTTTTACCAATTCAGTTTTTTAAAAGTAAAAAAGTAATTGCTAGTTTAGAGCAAGAGCAAGCTGTTTTTACAAGTTCTGGTACAACAGGGAGTACTACAAGTAAGCACTTTGTAACAGATGTGAATCTTTATAAAGAAAGTTATTTAAAAGGGTTTGATTACTTCTATGGTAATATAGAAGATTACACAGTGCTCGCATTATTACCAAATTACCTCGAAAGAACAGGTTCTTCTTTGGTTTTTATGGTTGATGATTTAATTAAAAAATCGAAACAATCAGAAAGTGGTTTTTACTTAAATAATCTACAAGAATTAGCAAAAAAACTTTTAGAATTAGATGCTAAAGGACAAAAAGTACTTCTAATTGGGGTTTCTTTTGCTTTGTTAGATTTGATTGATTTGCATCAATTCGACCTAAAAAACACCATTGTTATGGAAACCGGTGGAATGAAAGGAAGGAGAAAAGAATTGGTTAGAGAAGAATTGCATAAAATTTTAAAATCTGGTTTTGGTGTTGATGAAATTCATTCAGAATACGGCATGACAGAATTACTAAGTCAAGGTTATTCTAAAGGAAACGGCGTTTTTAACACACCACCTTGGATGCAAATTTTAACAAGAGATACAGAAGACGCATTAAGTATTAATCCGCATGGTAAAAATGGCGGAATTAATGTTATTGATTTAGCAAATTACAATTCTTGTTCTTTTATAGCTACGCAAGATCTTGGTAAAGTTTATGCAGATAATTCTTTCGAAATTATTGGTCGTTTCGATAATTCAGACATTAGAGGTTGCAACCTAATGGTTTTATAAAAATTTAAAAAAAAGAGGTATGAAATTTAAATTATTACAAGAATTTAAAGACTTTGCTGTTAAAGGAAACATGATAGATATTGCTATTGGTGTTATAATTGGTACAGCTTTTAATAAAGTAGTAAATATTTTAGTTAAAGAAGTTTTAATGCCGCCACTTTCTTATATGACAGATGGTGCTAATTGGGAAAATAGAAAGATAATTTTAAGAGAAGCAATTTTTACAAACGATAAAATTACAACAGAAGAAATTGCAATAGGTTATGGTAAATTAATAGAAGCAGGTGTAGATTTTTTAGTGATTTCTTTTACGGTTTTTGTAGTTGTAAAAATGATGAATTCATTAAAAAACAAAGCAGATGACCCTAAAAACGCTAAAGTTGTAACTCCAAAAAATATCGAATTAATGAATAAAACAAATGAGCTTTTAGAAAAGCAAAATGAGTATTTATTAAAAGTTTTAGGAGAAAGATCTAACTAATCTTTTTATAATTTTCTACAGCATAATTACCCCAATCTGCTATAGATTGTACAACAGGTATTAAACTTTTACCAAAATCTGTTAAAGAGTATTCTACTTTTAAAGGCGGTTTAGAAGTGTAAACTTTACGTTTAACTAAGCCATCTTCTTCTAAGGTTTTTAATTGTAAACTTAGTGTACGTTCCGTAACCGATGGCATTTCTTTTCTTAATTCGTTATAACGAAGAGTCTTTTCTCTTAGATGAAATAGAATAACTGTTTTCCATTTTCCGCCAATAAACCCCATAGTTAAACTTGCACAACAAGGGTATTCTTTACCATTTAATTTATACATATTAGCTTTTATTAAATTTTATGCAAATGTAGTATACTATCATCAATTAAGCAACTATACTTTTTATAGTAAATTTAACATTTGTCTAAATGTGTTGATATTGTTATGTTTAAGTGGTTTTTTGTTAAAATAATTTGTACTATCATTTTCGACCGTTATTGTGTGTTTTAGATTCTCTAATTACTTTTGCACTATACTTTTTATAGTATAATTAAAAATCAACTTTAAAAAAAAATATACAAATGAATTTAACTGAAATATTAAACTGGAGATACACAACTAAAGAATTTGACGCAACAAAAAAAATATCTGAAGCAGATATGGCAGAGGTAAAAAATTTATTAAGAATGAGCCCGTCGAGCGTAAATTTACAACCTTGGCATTTTATAGTTGCAGAAACTACAGAAGGTAAAGCACGTATTGCAAAAGGAACTCAAGGTTTCTTTCATTTTAATGAGCCTAAAGTAACCAATGCATCTGCAGTAGTTTTGTTTTGTGTAAAAACAGATGCTGATGATGACTATTATCAGCATATTGCAGATACCGAAGATAAGAATGGTAGATTTCCAAATGAAGACATAAAAAACGGATTTTTAGGAGCAGTTAAAGCGTTTGCTGGGATTCATAAATACGATTTAAAAGACCAACAACACTGGATGGAAAAGCAAGTATACCTTAACATTGGTAGCTTTTTATTAGGTGTTGCTAGTTTAGGTATAGATGCAACTCCAATGGAGGGTATTGATGTAAAAGCTTTAGATGAAGAATTTGGATTAAGAGAAAAAGGATACACATCTTTAGTAGCCGTTTCTTTAGGTTATAGAGCAGAATCTGACTTTAATTCAACAGACAAAACACCGAAATCTAGATTGCCAGAAAGTGAATTATTCACTGAAATTTAGATAGTATTTAGATCAAAAATTATGAAAAAAAATATTTTGATCGCATTCGCATTAGTAACAGGTTTTTATGCAAATGCACAAACACCAACAACAGACAGTATTAAGTCTATAAACGAAGTAGTAACTGCAGATAATGTAGAGTGGGGTTGGTTAAATCCGTTACGAGGTGATAAAAGTCCTGCGGCAGGAAAACTTTGGGGAGACAGAACAAAAAACGAACCAGCAGGATTCTTAGTAAAATTCAATAAAGGATTTTCTTCGCCACCACACATTCATAATATTACTTATCGTGGTGTAGTCATTAAAGGATTATTGCATAATGATGACGAGCAAGCCGAAAAATAATGGTTATCAGCAGGTTCTTATTGGCAGCAACCAGCAGGAGAAGCACATATTACTGCAGCAGATGATAATGAGAATATGGCTTTTTTAGATATTCAAGAAGGTCCGTATTTGGTAAAGCCAACATCAGAAGCTTTTGATAATGGAGAAAGACCTGTTAATGTTGATAAAACCAATATAGTTTGGTTAAATGCTAAGGATATCGAGTGGATTTCTAATAAGAGTAAAGTGCAAACTGCCTTTTTATGGGGAAGTCACAAAGACAATCAATTACGTGCAACACTTTTAAAACTACCAGCTGGTTTTAAAGGAAAAATTAAAAATTTAAGTCAGAATTTTAGAGCTGTTGTTATTTCTGGAGGAATTTCACACCAGTTTTCTAAAAAAGAAGATAAAAAGAAATTAAACGCACCATCGTATTTCGGTGCAGAAGAAAATGGAACGTCAATCATTTCAGCAGAAAAAGAAACCGTTCTTTATATTAGAAGTAACGGAAAGTGTAAAGTGATTTAAAAATATAATTAAACCCCAAATATCGATTAATACTAGACGAAGCCACCAATTATTATAATATTATGTGTGGCTTTTTCATTTTCATCATGTAATTTGATTATAAGAGCTAACTGCAAAAACTAGTAGTTATCGATATCCAAAAAAGAATCTAAAAATTAGATATGAAAACAATAACAAATACCAATGCACTAGAACAAGCACGTACACTTTCACAACCATCTCGTGAAGCATCATTAAATAGAGAACCATCCGTAGCTCAATTTTGGAATAACAACAGAAAGCTATTAGAAGATGCTTGGGCAGAATGGGAGATTGAAAATAAAGACAATTTATTAATTCCTGATGAAACCCTACTTGATCCAAAATTGCGAAAAGCAATTAACGATGCATGGGAAAATCCTGAGAAAGAACAAGCCGTAGCAGATTTATGGGAAGAAATTATTCCTGGTGTTTATGTTGCACAATTTTTCGATGTAGAACGTTTAGCAGAATTTCGTAATTATCTTGAAGATGTGGTAAATTCACAAATACCTAGGCGTGCACCATATGGTATACAACTAAATCGTTACGGAATTATGCTTGATCCAAGATCTGAAGGTCATTTGGCTGCACCAAATTTTCAAGAATTTTATAACACAATTATGGATCGTTTTATGCGTCCGATTGCACGTTTGCTTTTAGGAACTTATGGTTACGATAACCAAACTTTTGGTTTTTCAATTCAATATAATCCAGATAAGGATAAAGATTTGCACGCACATACAGATGCTTCAGCAGCTACTTTAAATATCAACATCAATTTACCAGATGAAGAGTTTACGGGTTCGCAAGTAGATTTTCATGATAAAACCACAGGAAAAACTGTACAAACCATTTTTGAATCAGGAAAAGCTATCATCCACAGAGGTAACGTGCCGCACGCTACACATCCTATTATTACAGGACAACGAAGTAATTTAGTAGTTTGGCTTTACGGAGATCGTATGCAAGTGCCAAGAGGAAGTACAAGTAGTTATGGTAATGTAAATAACTTAACGTCAGAGAGTGTAACATCAGAAAATATTTCAGCTGGTGAACGTTGGAGTGTGCCAAAAGGAACTAAAGATACGTTTGCGCCATTTTAAAAAAAATTAAAAAGATAATAGAATATGAATATATTAATCACAGGAAGTACAGACGGTATAGGTAAACTAACCGCTCTTAAACTAGCCAAAGAAGGTAATACAGTTTATGTTCACGGCAGAAGTGAAGCTAAAGTAAACAACGTCGTTTTAGAAATTAAAGAAGCATCAAACAACAACAATGTAAAAGGGTTCGTTGCAGATTTTTCAGATTTAAATGCTGTAAAACAACTTGCTAAACAAATTAAAAGCGAAGTACCAAGTTTAGATATTTTAATTAATAATGCCGGAATTTTTAAAACCGATTCAGTAAAAACAAAAGCGGGTTTAGATATTAGAATGGCTGTAAATTATTTGGCAGCTTATATTTTAACTATAAATATTTTACCAGTTTTAGAAAAAGGAACAGAAACTAGAATTATTAATTTAAGCTCTGCAGCACAATCAACAGTTAAAAAAGGTATTTTAACAGGAGATGTTTCTATTAATGCAAGCGATGCTTATGCGCAAAGTAAATTAGCTTTAACCATGTGGAGTTTTCATTTTGCAAAACAACATCCAAATATCACCACAATTGCTGTTAATCCGGGTTCGCTATTAAATACAAAAATGGCGAAAGAAGCTTATGGGCAACATTGGTCGCCGGCAGAAAAAGGTGTAAGTATTTTATACGATTTAGCAACTTCTGATGCGTATAAAGACGCTACAGGAAAATATTTTGATAACGATAAAGGCGAAACAATTGGGCGTTTTTCACCTGCGCATCCAGATGCTTATGATGAAGTTAAAATATCAGAATTATTAGAAATAACTAATCGCATTATATAATCGTGTTTTAAAAAATCTTATTGTACATTTATCTAAAGATAATTTTTTCTAATTCTAAAAATTATCAATAAGAGAGATAAGGGTAATCAAGATCCTTTAAAGAAAAATAAATTTAAATTAAATGGATAACTTAATTACGTTTGCAATTACAGTATTTACCGGATTTTTTGCAATTACAAATCCTATATCTAATATGACGGTTTTTTTATCGCTAACAGAAGGTGCAGATAAAAAAACAAAAAGAGATATTAATAAACGAGCAAATATTATTGCGTTTATTATTGTTACTGTTTTTATCCTTTTAGGAAAATATATTTTCGAATTATTTAATATTAGTATTCCGGCTTTTAAAATTACAGGCGGAATCTTGATATTCTTTATTGGTTTTGAAATGTTACAATCTAAAAAATCGAATGTTAAGAGTATTAAAAATGTAAATATTGATGAAAATATTGCGGTTTCTCCTTTGGCAATTCCTATTCTTGCTGGTCCTGGAACTATTGTAACCGCTATGAATTTTGTTTCTAATGCAGCGCCTTTACAGTTATTTATGGTAATTGCAATCTTTGGTTCTATGAGTTTATTAACTTACTTTACATTTAGAATTAGCGATTTAATTGTGAAAATTGTAGGTAATAATATCATTTCTGTAATTGGTAAAATAATGGGTTTAATCATTGCTATTATTGGTACCGGAATGATTATACAAGGAATTAAAATATCTTTCGATTTGATTTCTAATTAGGCTTTAAACGTTACAAAAACTTATCAAAAATGAAAAAAGTTTTAGTACTATTTTCTCATCCAAATTACGAGAAATCTAGAGTTAATAAGGTTTTAATTAATCATATTAAAGATATAGAAAATGTAACTGTACATGATTTGTATGAAGAATATCCAGATTTTCATATTGATGTAAAATTTGAAAAAGAACTTTTAAATACGCACGATATTATAATTTGGCATCATCCTTTTTATTGGTATAGTTGCCCGCCATTAATGAAACAATGGATTGATATGGTTCTTGAGTTTAATTGGGCTTATGGGCCAGAAGGAAAAGCGTTGCACAATAAAATTTGTTTAAACGCTATTACAACTGGTGGTTCTAAAGAAGTGTATTGTTCCGAGGGATATAATAGTTTTACTGTAGCACAATTTTTAAGACCTTTTGAGCAAACTGCAAATTTATGTGGAATGAATTATTTACCGCCGTTTGCAGTTATGGGAACTCACAATTTATCGGATGAAAAATTAGAAAGATATAAATTAAATTACGGAAAACTGATAGATTTATTAAAGTCTGATCTTTTACTAAATAATGTAGAACAAACGTCATTTATAAATGATTATCCGCAACTTAAAAACGAGTAAAAAATGACAGGAAGTTTACTTTTTGAAGCCATAATGTTTTTGCTTGGAGCCATTATTTGTGTCTCTATTGCAAAGAGATTAGGACTAAGCTCTGTGATTGGTTATTTATTGGCAGGTGTTTTAATTGGCCCTTATGTTTTAGGTTTTATAGGCGAAGAAGGTGAAGATATATTACATTTTGCAGAGTTTGGTGTTGTAATGATGCTGTTTTTAATTGGTTTAGAAATAGAACCCAAAAACTTCTGGAAAATGCGAAAAACCATTTTAGGAATGGGCGGAATACAAGTTGCTGCTACAATGTTACTTTCTTACTTGTTATTTAACTTTCTTGGTTTCGAT
Organism: Polaribacter sp.; assembly: GCA_020631275.1. Lineage (GTDB taxonomy): Bacteria > Bacteroidota > Bacteroidia > Flavobacteriales > Flavobacteriaceae > Polaribacter. The sequence goes on from JAHDHO010000007.1 coordinate 10,338, forward strand.
TGGAAAGTTTCTTTAGTAATTTCTATGGCAGTAGCACTTTCTTCTACAGCAATTGCTATGCAAACAATTAAAGAAAAAGGTTTAATGGACACCAATTTTGGTACTTCTGCATTTTCTATATTGTTATTTCAAGATATTATTGTAATTTTTATGTTGGGTTTTATACCCTTACTTTCTACATCAGTATCAACAAATGCTACAAATACACATTCAGAATCTTCTAGTTTACTAGAAAGTTTACCAATGGGTTTTCAAACTTTGGCAATTATTTTATCTGTTGTACTTATTATTGTTGTTGGTAAATATCTAATAGTGCCAATGTTAAGAAAAGTTGCTAAAACTGGCGTAAGAGAGTTGTTAATTGCGGCGGCGTTATTAATTGTTTTCGGAATTTCATTTTTAATGGAATTTGTTGGTATAAGTCCGGCCTTAGGTGCTTTTTTGGGCGGTGTTGTTCTTTCTAATAGTGAATATAAGCACGAGTTAGAAAGTACTTTAGAACCCTTTAAAAACTTACTTTTAGGGCTGTTTTTTATGGCTGTAGGTGCATCAATTAATTTTATTGTTATTGCTAAAAGCCCCTTTACCATTGGCGGAATTTTAATTGCAATTATTTTAATTAAAGCATTTGTTTTATATGTTACAGGTACTATTTTTAAATTAAAATTAGATCAGAAACTATTATTAACGTTTAGTTTGGCACAAGTTGGGGAATTTGCATTCGTTTTATTATCTTTTGCTTTCGGTCTTAATATTTTAGAGCAAGAGCAAATGGATATGCTACTTGTTATTACAGCACTAAGTATGGCAATAACACCAATAATTAGTATTGTTAATGAACGTTTCATTTTACCAAAAGTGGGTACAAAAGAATCTGTAAAAAGACCTATGGATCATATTGCGAAATCTCAAAAAATAATTTTAGTTGGTTTTGGTCATTTTGGAAGTACAATTGGACGTTTCTTGCGATCACATGGTGTAGAAGCAACAATTTTAGATCATGATTCTAATCGAGTAGATTTTCTAAGAAAAATGGGTTTCGAAGTATATTATGGTGATGCTACAAGAGAAGATTTATTAGAATCTGCAGGTATTGCGGAAGCTAAAATTGTTATTTGTGCTACTAATAAAATTGCTGTATCTAAGGCAATTAGTAAAATAATAAAAGAGAAATATCCGCATGTAGAATTAATGATTCGTACTAAAAACAGATACGATGCTTATGAACTTTTAAACAACGGAGAACAAAATATTTACAGAGAATCTTTAGAAACATCTTTAGTTTTAGCAAAAGATGTTTTAAGTAAAATGGGATTTAGAAAGTATACCCTAAATAGGCAAGTTCAAAATTTTATTAAATATGATGAAGATAGTCTTAGACGATTGGCAACAGAGACTAAACGAGAAGATGCTTATATTTTTAAAGCTAAAAAGGAATTAGAACAGCAAGAAAAGTTTCTAAATGAAGATTTTAAAAGAGGAATAGTAGAATTTGATAACCATTGGGATAGTGAGCATATTCGAGAAATTTTAAACAAATCAAAAAAATAATAAAACCGCATAAATAAAAATTTTTTTATGCGGTTTCTATTTTTAATTTAAATAATTACCGTTTTCTGTCTTTTTAAACATCTCTAAATCAAAAGCTTTTTCAGATAGTTTTACATCTTTAAAAACATTAGTTCCTTTTGGTTTAATGGGTTTATCGTTTTTAAAAGTATAACCAACAATAGATTTTGGTAATATTAAACCATTTACATTTTGCCAATCTTTATATCTTCTAAAATGTAATTCTTTCTTATCGATTCCTTCAACAAAATTAACAGTATAACCAAGCCATTCCATATTAAAAGTTGTTACGTTATAGTATAAAACATATCTGTCTTCTGGCGTTTCACCAACACCACTGTTGTAAGTAATTTCAATTCCTGGGTACGTTTGACCTTCAAAAACTAAAGGTTCTGCATCTTTATAATTAATGCCGTCATCAGCTAAAATAAAAGGCATTGCATAAAAATAAAACATCAAATTATAGCCATAAATAGGGTTATATCCTTTGTATTTTTCTTTTGATTTATTTTCTAACCAAACTTTAGATCCGTCAAAACCAATTGTACTGTTTTTATTAGTTAATAAAGCTTCTCTGCTTTTTAAATTGGTTGCTATTATTTCATCTCCGTTTTTAGTTTCCATTGTAAAAATAAGAGACTTCATTTTCTGCCAGTTTTCTATACCGCCGTGAGCATCAAAAATATCTAGTAAATTCTTCGGATATTTTAAAGTCGTTTTTTTTTCAATTGTAATTGGTTCTGTCTTAGGCTCTGTTGCTTTTTTTTCTTCTTTACAAGAAATAAAAAGTAGTGCGATAAGACATAAGTAGATAGTGTTTTTCATAATAATAAGGTATTAAAGGTGTTGCAAAAGTATAAAAGATTTTTTCATATCAAAGCATTTGCTTAGTTTTGTGGTCTATTATCTAAAATGGCAAGAAAAAAACAATATAACGAGCAGGCAGTTATAGAAAAGGCAATGGCTTTATTCTGGCGAAATGGTTATGAAAATACCTCTGTTAGAATGCTAGAAAAAGAAATGGGAATTAATCAATTTTCTATTTATGCCAGTTTTGGTAATAAGCAAGGTGTTTTTTTAGAGAGTATAAAATGTTATCGAAAACAAATTAGAAAAATTACAGACATTTTAGAAAATGGTAAAAACGGAATTAAAGATATCAAAGATTATTTTTTCAATTTCTTAGAATTCTCTAAAGAAAATGCTTGCTATAAAGGTTGTTTGGTAACGAATACTGTTAGCGAATTAAAAAGTGAAGAAAACCCTTTAATAATGAAAGAGTTATTGTTTTTTTCTAATGAAATAAAGCAATTGTTTGTAAGGAGTTTACAACAAGACGACTATGAAGAGGTGTTGATAAACAAGAAAGCAAATTTTCTTATGAATAATCTTTTAGGTTTATCAATTGCATCAAAAGTATACAGTACAAAAGAATTAGAAGATATTATAGAAATGACCTTTATAAACAACTAGTTTTTTTTTGAACATAAACTAAGCGTTTGCTTAGAAATATAAATAGTAAATAAAAAGTAAAAATTATGACAACATTAAAAATTCACAATATCGAATCTGCACCTGCAGAAGCAAAACCATTATTAGAAAACTCTCAAAAAGCATACGGAATGATACCTGGTTTACACGGAGTTTTAGCAGGTTCTCCTCAAATATTACAAGCTTACCAAACGTTACATGAGTTATTTACACAATCATCTTTTAACGAAGAAGAATTAACAGTAGTTTGGCAAGCAATTAATGTAGAGCACGCATGTCATTATTGTGTACCAGCGCACACAGGTATCGCAAACATGATGAAAGTTGATGAAAATATTACAGAAGCATTACGTAACGAAACTCCTTTAGAAAGTTCTAAATTAGAAGCCTTACGTACAATGACTTTAGCAATTGTAAAAAACAGAGGTAATGTTACACAAGCAGATTTAGAAGCATTTTATGCTGCTGGTTACGAAGAAAAACATGTTTTAGATATCATTTTAGGTTTATCGCAAAAGACAATAAGTAATTATACAAACCATATTGCAAACACACCTGTAGATGCTGCTTTCGAAAAATTTGCTTGGTCAAAAAAGTAAACTCTAATTTCTTAACGTAAATTTTAACTGTAAACCTTCTGTATCTTTGCGGAAGGTTTATTACTTCAAAATAGAAAAAATGATTAAAGTATCAGTAATGTATCCTAACGGAAATGATGTAAATTTTGATGTATCATATTATAAAAATTCGCATTTACCGATGGTAATTAAAGCTCTAGGAAATGCTTTAAAAGGAATAGAATTAGATTTGGGATTAGCAGGAAGAAATCCTGAAGAAACTGCGCCTTATGTAGCAATTGCGCATTTAAAATTCGAAAGCTTAACTAGCTTTAAAGAATCTTTTGGTGCGCATGCAAAAATGTTTGCAGAAGACGTAAAGAACTATAGTAATGTGCAAGGAGAACTTCAAATAAGTGAATTAATAACATTTTAAAAAATGACAAATAAATTAAAAATAGATATAGTATCAGACGTAGTTTGCCCTTGGTGCACAATTGGTTATAAAAGATTAGAAAAAGCAATTGAAGAATTAGGTGTTAAAGATCAAATAGAAATAGAATGGCAACCATTTGAATTAAATCCGAATATGCCAAAAGAAGGACAGAACGTTGTAGAACATATTTCAGAAAAATATGGTTCTACAATAGAGCAACAAAACGAATCTAAACGCAACATGACAGAAATAGGCGCAGATTTAGGGTTTAAGTTTGATTATTTTGATGATATGAGAATGGTAAATACTTTTGATGCCCATGTCTTGTTAGAATATGCCAAAGATTTTGATAAACAAACCGAGTTAAAAATGACTTTAACGAAAGCATTTTTTAGCGATAGAAAAGATGTTTCAGAAAAAGAAATTTTAAAAGAAGCGCTTTTAGAGGTTGGTTTAAATGCAGATGAAGCATTGGCAAAGCTAGATAATGAACAAGCTAGAATAGAAGTTAGAAATAAACAAAATTATTGGAAAAACTTAGGTGTAAATTCTGTGCCAACAATTGTTTTTGATAGAAAAAGCGCAGTTACAGGTGCGCAACCTATTGCAACTTTTAAACAAGTTTTAACCGAACTGATTAAAGAAAAATAATTCTGACATAGCTTATTTAACAAATCTTTAATGTAATTAAAAACACTCTTTATCGACTTAGTATTAAAACCAATTCGATGAGAAACTTAATAACAATTTTAGTACTTACATTTTCTGCAACTATTTTTGCACAAGATTATAATTTAAAAAAAGGTTACGTTGCAGAAGGTTATGATGTTGTAGCATATTTTAGTAATAAAGCAGAAAAAGGAGATAAAAAATATACAGCAAATTACGACGGAGTAAAGTTTAAGTTTTCATCTCAAGAAAATTTAGATGCATTTAAAAATGCGCCTGAAAATTACTTGCCGCAATATGGTGGTTATTGTGCATACGCTATTGGTGTTAAAGCCGAAAAAGTCTCAATAGACCCAGAAACTTTTGAAATTAGAGATAAAAAACTATACTTATTTTATAATTCTTGGGGAACAAATACGTTAAAGTTATGGCAGAAAGAAGGTGCAGATGAACTTAAAATAAAAGCAGATAAAACTGGAAAAAAATAAGTAAAAAATAATGTAATAGTAGAAAGCAATCTTGGGGGAGATTGTGAATGTTGTTGATAAAAAAAAGAGCTGAATTTACAATTCAGCTCTTTTTTATTATAGGAAAGTAAAATTACTCTACTTTTAGCAAATAGTACGTTTTTTTACCTCTTTGTAATAAAACATATTTATTTGCAATTAAGTCTTCTTTAGAAATTGTAAAGTCTTCTTTCACCTTTTCTTTATTAACAGAAACTGCATTCTCTTTTAAAGCTCTTCTTGCGTCTCCGTTAGATTTTAAAAAGTTTGTTTTTGCAGATAAAGCGGCAATCATATCTAACCCTTCTGCAACATCTTTTGCAGAAACAGTTGCTTGTGGTACACCATCAAAAACATCTAAAAACGTTTGTTCGTCTAAAGATTTTAAATCTGAAGCTGTAGATTTTCCGAATAAGATATTAGAAGCAGCAATTGCTTTTTCGTAATTTTCTTTTCCGTGAACTAAAGTGGTAACTTCTTCTCCTAAACGTTTTTGTAAAACACGTGCATGAGGTGCTTCTTTGTGTTCTTCAATTAAAGAATTGATAGTTTCTTCATCTAAAAAAGTAAAAATTTTAATATATTTTTCTGCATCTTCATCAGAAGTATTTAACCAATATTGGTAAAATTTATAAGCAGAGGTTCTTTTTTCATCTAACCAAACATTTCCACCTTCAGATTTTCCGAATTTAGAACCATCAGATTTTGTAATTAACGGGCATGTAATTGCATACCCTTTTCCGTTACCAATTCTTCTAATTAATTCTGTACCCGTAGTAATATTTCCCCATTGATCAGAACCACCCATTTGAATAGTAGTTGCGTTTTCTTTAAATAAATGTAAGAAATCATAACCTTGTACCATTTGGTAGGTAAACTCTGTAAAAGACATTCCGTCTTTAGACTCAGAACTAATTCTGTTTTTAACAGAATCTTTAGCCATCATGTAGTTAACAGTAATGTGTTTACCAATATCTCTAATAAAATCTAAGAAAGAAATGTCTTTCATCCAATCGTAGTTATTCACTAAGATTGCAGCATTTTTTGCATCAGATTCAAAATCTAAAAAATGACCTAATTGTCCTTTTACACATTCTTGATTATGACGCAATGTTTTTTCATCTAACAAATTACGTTCTGCAGATTTTCCTGAAGGATCTCCAATCATACCAGTTGCACCACCAACCAAAGCAATAGGTCTGTGTCCACATCTTTGATAATGAGCAAGTAACATAATTGGTACTAAATTACCAATATGTAAAGAATCTGCAGTTGGATCAAAACCAACATAGGCACTTCTCATTTCTTCTAATAAATGTTCTTCAGTTCCTGGCATGCTGTCGTGCAACATTCCTCTCCATTTTAATTCTTCAATAAAATTCTTCATTGTATTCTGTTTATCAGTTGGCAAATATAACTTTATCGAACAAAATATACTAAATTAGCAGTATGATTTTAGTAACCGGAGGAACAGGTTTAGTTGGTGCACATTTGTTATATCATTTAATTAAAAATGATGAAAAAATTAGGGCAATTTATAGAACCGAAGAAAAGATAAAAGCTGTAGAAAAAGTTTTTTCTTATTACACAGATGATACTTCTTTAATTACTAAAATAGATTGGTTTAAGGCAGATATTACAGAGGTTCCGGCAATGATTCCTGCATTTAAAAATATCGAAAAAGTTTACCATTGTGCTGCGTTTATTTCTTTTAATCCGAAAGATTATAGAGAAATGAGAAAAGTTAATATTCATGGTACTGCAATAATTGTAAATCTTGCCATAGACGCTAAAGTTAAAAAAATGTGTTTTGTGGGTTCTATTGCTTCTGTAGGTGACGCGTTAAATGGGCAATTGATTACAGAAGAAAATGAATGGAATAAAGAAGAAGATCATAGCGGTTATTCGATTACTAAATTTGGTGCAGAAATGGAAGTTTGGCGCGCAAGCCAAGAAGGTGTAGAGGTTGTTATTGTAAATCCTGGAGTAATTTTAGGAAGCGGATTTTGGTTTGCCGGTTCTGGTAAATTATTTAGCCAAGTTTATAACGGATTTAAATATTATACCGAAGGAATTACCGGATTTATTGGCGTTAAAGATGTTGTAAAAACCATGATGTTTTTAATGGATTCTAATATTAAAAATGAACGTTTTATTTTAGTATCAGAAAATAAAACCTACAAAGAAGTTTTCTTTTTAATTGCAGATGCTTTTGGTAAAAAAAGACCGTCAATTAAAATAAAAAGATGGCAAATAGGTTTACTTTGGCGATTTGCGTCTTTACTATCTTTCTTTACAAAAAAAGAACCTTTATTAAGTAAATACTCAGCAAAATCTGCACACGAAGTTTCTAAATATTCATCAGAAAAAATAGAAAAAGTAATAAATTTTCACTTTGATAAAGTAGGCGAAGTAATTAATAACGTTGTAAAAAACTATACGAAGTAAAATTTATTCTCGTGTTATAATTTCGTCTAGAACCTTACCAGTTGCTAAAGTGTCTAACTTACCAACCAGTTTTAAGCTATCTAATCTTTTTTGTGTATTTCTAATTTTATCTAAAGAATCTTTTCTGATAGAATCTAATTCAGTTTTTAGATCTTTAAAAACAGTATTTCTAGCTTCGATATTTTCTACTGCATCTTCTAATATTTTTTGATACAAATCTATTTTAGACATATAGTAAAAATTACTTTTATCAAAACGGGTGCTATCAATTTTAAACTTGTTGTACACAAGTGGCATGTAGTTGATGTTTTTTTCTGAGTTTTTGTTTTTAATAAATTTTGCACTTGTGGCAATCATCATTTCTTGTAATAAAAGACTCATAGTGTCTTTAGGAATAAGATCTTTAGGTTTCTCGAAAATAGTATTACTATTACAAGAAACTAAAAATAAAAATATAAGAATATAGCTAGCGTTTTTCATGCTTATCTATTAAAAGTAATTCGTTTTCCTTTAATTGTATCATTAAAAACACCTTCATTATACATTAAATTACCGTTTACAAAGGTATGTGTTATAGTAGATGAAAAAGTTGTACCTTCAAAAGGAGACCAGCCACATTTGTATAAAATATTTTCTTTAGAAACAGTTTGCGGTTTATTTGCATCAATTAAAACTAAATCTGCATAAAAACCTTCTTTTATAAAACCTCTTTTTTCAATCTGAAATAATTTTGCAGGATTATGACTCATTTTTTCTACTGCTTTTTCAATAGAAATTACACCTTCTTTTACTTTTTCTAGAATTGCAGTAACAGCATGTTGCACTAATGGGCCGCCACTTGGTGCTTTTGTATAAACATTATCTTTTTCTTCTATAGTATGTGGTGCATGGTCTGTTGCTAAAACATCAATTCTGTCGTCTAGTAAAGCTTTCCATAAACCTTGTCTGTCGTTTTCTGTTTTTACAGCCGGATTCCATTTAATGTGTGTTCCTTTTTCTTCGTAATCTTTATCAGAGAACCATAAATGATGTATACAAACTTCTGCAGTAATTTGCTTTTCTTCTAAAGGAATATCGTTTCTAAAAAGTTCTGTTTCTTTAGCAGTAGAAAGATGAAAAATATGCAATCTTGCTCCTGTTTTCTTTGCCAATTCTATGGCTTTAGATGAAGATAAATAACAAGCTTCTTCACTTCTAATAATTGGATGATATTTTACAGGAATATCATCGCCGTATTTATCTTTATATTCTTGTGTGTTTTTTCTAATGGTTGCTTCGTCTTCACAATGCACAGAAATAATCATTTTTGTTGATGAAAAAATCTTTTCTAAAACAGCTTCATTATCTACCAACATATTTCCGGTAGAAGAACCTAAAAATAATTTAATTCCGGCAACTTGTTTCGGGTCTGTTTTTAATAATTCGTCTAAATTATCGTTTGTACCACCAAACATAAAAGAGTAATTTGCATAAGAATCGTTGGCAGCAATTTTAAATTTATCTTCTAATAATTCTTGAGTTGTTGCCTGCGGTACGGTGTTTGGCATTTCTATAAAGGTTGTAATTCCGCCAGCAACTGCAGCTCTACTTTCTGTGGCAATATTTGCTTTGTGTGTTAAACCGGGTTCTCTAAAATGTACTTGATCATCAATAAAACCAGGAATTAAATAGTTACCATCAGCATTAATAACGGTAGTATTTTCAGGAGCCTTAATTTTTGCAGAAATTTCTTTTATAATTTCATTTTCAATTAAAACATCTCCTTTAAATGTTTTGTTTTCGTTAACTATTGTTGCGTTTTTTATTAATGTTGATTTTGCCATTTTGTACTTATATTTCTGTTCTCATGTTAACTAAACTTTTGGTAAAACCAAAACGTTCGTATGCTTTTATTGCTGCTTTGTTATTGCTATAAACATCTAACCTTAATTCGTTAGTATTATTTTGTTTTGCCCATTTTTTTAAGTTGGATAAAATTAGGCTGCTTATTTTTTGACCCCTATATTTCTCTTTTACAAATATAAAACCAATATAACCGTGTGTAGAATTTTTATGATATACTTTTGATTTTTCTAATCTAACGTAACCAGATGCTACAGGTATATCTTTTATTGTAGCTACTAGTAATTGTGTGTTTTCGTCAGAAATTAATTCTGGAATATTGTAATAAAATAATTTACCTTCGGCTAAAAAAGGATCTAAAGGTTTTTCTGCTTTAATGACACCTTGTTCAAATTCTAATAAAATTTGTAGGTCTTTTATATTTGCAGGCCTTATAGAAACTTGATTCATTATAACTTATTTAGGTAAACCTTTAAGTCTCATTTTTATAACACCAAAAAGAGCTTCCGAAATTATGTTTCCACTCATTTTAGAAGCGCCTAAATCTCTATCAGTAAAAATTACAGAAACTTCTTTAATTTTAAATTTATGTTTCCAAGCTTTAAATTTCATTTCTATTTGAAAAGCGTAACCAACAAATTTGATTTTGTCTAAATTTATTGTTTCTAACACTTTACGTTGCCAACATACAAAACCTGCTGTTGTATCAAAAACCGGAATTCTTGTTATAAAACGCACATATTTAGAAGCAAAATAAGATAATAACAATCGTTTCATATCCCAATTTACTACATTTACTTGGTTGTTTACGTATCTAGAACCAACAGAAACATTGCCTTCGTTAGATAAACAAGCATTATATAAACGAACTAAATCTTTAGGATTGTGAGAAAAATCTGCATCCATCTCTATGATAAAATCATACTTTTTAGATAACGCCCATTTAAAACCATGAATATAAGCAGTACCCAAACCATTTTTACCTGTTCTATTTTCTATAAAAAGTTGATTAGGAAATTCTTTAATCAATCGTGTTACAATTGCTGATGTTCCGTCTGGAGAGTTGTCGTCTACCACTAGAACATGAAATTTTTTTTCTTGATTAAATACCGCTCTAATTATAGCTTCTATGTTTTCTTTTTCGTTGTACGTTGGAATGATAACAAGACAATCTGACATATATGAAATTTCATGTGGTAAGAATGCAAATATACATTTTTTAATTACTAATTTTGTGTTAATATCTTATAAGAAAGAAAGTGCAAGCAGTAGAAAAAATAACAGAAAATACGAGTTGGATACCCATAGTTTTGGTTATTCTGTTTTCTGTAATAGCTGTTTTAAAAATTATTGACACTATAAAATTAAAAGGATATGTTTTTGCTATTTTTAATAAAGGTTTTGTAGAAGATGAAGTAGAAGAAGATACTTCTATTTTTAGTTATTTTTATAGCCTTCTTTTTTTGTTTTTTATTACGGTTTTATCTTTAGCATTACATTTTATTATTTCGATTAAGCATCCCGATTTTACTAGTAGTTTTACATCTTTTTTAAAAGTTTTTTTAATTGTATTGTGTTATTTTTCTGCTAAGAGAGTTTTAGAAAATGCCATCGCAAGTTTGTTTTTAATAAAAAAACATGTGCGTTACTACATGGTTTCTAAATTTGGCTTCCAATATTCTTTAAGCTTTATACTGCTAATAGGTTTTATTTTATTTCAATTCAGCCCTTTAAAGCCAACGAATTTTTTATATTTTACAATAGCTTTATATCTTTTTAGATTAATATTTCTTGTTAGAAATAACAAAAACCTGATTTTTAGCGAGTTGTTTTATTTTATTTTGTACATTTGCGCCTTCGAAATAGCACCGTTATTAACACTGTTTAAATTGATGCTTTAATTTAAAAAACGAAAGCGTATGAAAGTGAAAACGATATTAGTATCGCAACCTGCACCTAAGACAGAAACTTCCCCATATTTTGACTTGTCTGATAAACAAAAAGTAAAGATTGATTTTAGATCTTTTATACATGTTGAAGGAATTCCTGTTAAAGAAGTTAGAAATCAAAAAATTGATTTTAAAGATTTTTCTGCAATAATTTTAACAAGTAGAAATGCTGTTGATTATTTCTTTAAAATTGCAGAAGAAATGCGTTTTAAAGTGCCAGATGATATGAAATATTTTTGTCAATCTGAAGCAGTTGCTTATTATTTACAGAAGTATGTAGTTTACAGAAAGCGTAAAATTTATGTTGGTAACAGAACTTTTCCTGATTTAATTAAGTTAATTAAGAAACATAAAACAGAAAGCTTTTTATTACCATCCTCAGATAAATTAAAGCCATTAGTACCACAAGAATTAGATAATATTGGTGTAAAATGGAAACGTTTAGATTTGTACAGAACAGTTGTAAGTGATTTGTCTGATTTAGAAAATGTATTTTACGATGTTTTAGTGTTTTTTAGTCCTTCTGGTATAGAATCTTTATTGCAGAATTTTCCAGACTTTAAACAGAACAACACAAGAATTGCAGCCTTTGGTAACTCTACAGTAAGAGCAGTAACAGAAGCTGGTTTTAAATGTGATATAGAAGCACCGTCTCCAGAAACACCTTCTATGACGATGGCTTTAGATAAATATATTAAAAGTGTAAATAAGAAATAATACACTATATTTTATAAATTAAAAAAAACCAAGCAAATTTGCTTGGTTTTTTTGTTAATTACTTAGAATTAAGCAAATAAAGTAGCAAATGCCTCTTCTATTTTGCCAACTAAAACAAGTCTTATAGAATGGTTTTTAGATGATATTTTATTGTATTTAGAAGCTACTAGTGTTTTATAACCCAATTTTTCTGCTTCGGTAATTCTTTGATCTATTTTAGAAACAGGTCTTATTTCTCCTGCTAAACCAACTTCTGCAGCAAAACATACATTAGGATTGATTGCAATATCTTGATTACTAGATAAAATTGCCGCTACAACAGCCAAATCTATTGCAGGATCATCTACATTTATTCCGCCAGTAATATTTAGAAAAACGTCTTTTGCACCTAATTTAAAACCTGCTCTTTTTTCTAACACAGCTAAAATCATGTGTAAACGTTTTAGATTGTAACCAGTGGTAGAGCGCTGTGGGGTACCGTAAACGGCTGTAGAAACTAAAGCTTGAATCTCTATCATTAACGGTCTAATTCCTTCTAAGGTCGATGCAATTGCAGTTCCGCTTAAATCTGCATCTTTTTTTGAAATTAGTATTTCAGACGGATTTGAGATTTCTCTCAATCCGTTAGATAACATTTCGTAAATTCCTAATTCTGATGTTGAACCAAACCTGTTTTTTTGGCTTCTTAAAATTCTGTATGTATGGTTTCTATCTCCTTCAAACTGTAAAACAACATCTACCATGTGTTCTAAAATTTTTGGTCCTGCAATATTTCCTTCTTTGTTAATATGACCAATTAATAAAACAGGAGTAGCGGTTTCTTTTGCAAATTTTATCAATTCTGCAGAAGTTTCTCTTATTTGAGAAATTGTACCCGGTGATGCCTCTATAGAGTTTGTATGTAATGTTTGTATAGAATCTATCACTAAAACATCTGGTTCTGTTTCTTCTATATTTTTAAAAATTTGTTGTGTGCTTGTTTCTGTTAAAATTAGACAGTTAGAGTTTTTTGCATCCAATCTTTCTGCTCTCATTTTTATTTGAGATTGACTTTCTTCTCCAGAAACATATAATACTTTTTGACTGATATTTAAAGCAACCTGTAATAATAATGTAGATTTACCAATACCAGGTTCTCCGCCTAAAAGTGTTACAGATCCTTTTACTAAGCCGCCACCTAAAACAGTATCTAATTCGTTGTTATTGGTAACTACTCTTTCTTCTGGATTTAAAACAATATCTGCAATCTTTAAAGGTTTGTTAACTGTTTGTTTTGCAGTTGTAGATTGTTTCCAAACGCGTTTTTCTTCTTTTTGAATTACTTCTTCTACAATAGTATTCCATTCTTTACAAGCGCCACATTGACCAACCCATTTTGCGTGTTGTGTGCCACAGTTTTGACAGAAAAATGTTGTTTTGGTTTTAGCCATTTATTTTTTTGATAAAAAGTATTAAACAAGTAAAGTTACAAAGTAAAATCTATTTTAGTAATGCAAATAGTAACCAAATAGTTGCGCTAGCGATTGAAACGGCATCCTTTTTGTTTTTCGCAAAAAGATATAGTGTAAAGCGCGACCTTTAGGTAGCGCCAAAAAAATTATTTATTTTTATTATATATTGGTAAAAATAGAAATGCTAACCCTCCAAAAACAATAATCATTGCGGTTTGCGCGGTCCACATAATCCAACCGAAAGCTGTTGCTGGTTCTGTGGCAACATTAAATAAAGCCAGCGCGCTAGCAACCGCAATTGGGTATAAACCAATTCCGCCATTTGTAGCAGCAATAGAAAATCCACCAGCTATAAAGCCAATTAGAATTCCGCCAAAAGGTACTTCTAAGCCATCTATTGCGGGTATTGTTGCCCAAAACATGGCTACGTACATTACCCAAATAAATATTGTGTGAAAAATAAAAGCCCATTTGTTTTTCATTTTAAAAATACTAGTTACCCCTTCTATTAAACCGCCAACAAAAGTTTTAATTTTTAATAAAAAACCAGATTCTGCTTTTTTTACAAATGATGTAGAGATGTAAAAACCAATAATTAGAACTACTAAACCAATAATAATTTTTGTTGGGTTAAAGTTTTTTGTAAGAAGGTTGTAAATAAAATCGAACTGAACAAATAGTGTAATTGCAACAATAGAAAGCATCATAATTAAATCTGCAATTCTTTCTGCGACAATGGTGCCGAAACCTTTTTCGAATGGAATTTTCTCGTAGTTTGCCATTACAGTTGCTCTAGAGATTTCTCCGGCTCTTGGCAATGCTAAATTTACCAAATAGCCAACTAAAACAGCCAAAACACTGTTTGTAAATTTAGGTTTAAAGCCTAATGGTTCAAGCATAAATTTCCAGCGATATGCTCTAGATAAATGGCTTAAAATACCAAAAAATAAACCTAGAAAAATAAAACCATAATTTGCTTCTTTAAAATAGGTGGCTAGGGTTTCTATTGAAATTTCTGAGATAGAATACCAAACTAAAAAACCTCCCAAAGCGAGAGGTAATATTGTTTTTAAAATTTTCTTTATGTTCAAAACTAAGTAAGTGTGTTGTCTTTTTCGTTAGGAAAAACTAAAGATGGTTTAAATGTTTTTGCTTTTTCTAGTTCCATAAAACCATAAACAATTAAAATTAAAACATCTCCTTTAGCAACTTTTCTTGCAGCGGCACCGTTTAGTGTAATTTCTCCACTTCCTCTTGGTCCTGGTATTGCATATGTTTCTAAACGTTCTCCGTTATTATTATTTACAATTTGAACACGTTCTCCTTCGATAATATTTGCAGCATCCATTAAATCTTCATCTATGGTAATGCTTCCTATATAATTTAAATCTGCACCTGTAACTTTTACACGGTGGATTTTAGATTTTACTACTTGTACTAACATATGGCAAAAATACTATTTTTTTAGTTATTATTTTTTAGTCGGATGTTATCTATCAATCTTATTTCACCTGCAAATACAGCAATAAAGGCTCTGTATTTTTTATTACTAAACTTGGTATTTGCAGTTTCTAAAGTTTTTTCTTCTGCAATTGTAAAGTATTCTAACTCTAGTAACGGTTGATTTTTAAATTGATTTTTTACCCACTCGTTTAATTCTATAACACTTTTTGTGCCAAAATTTTTCTTAACTTTTTTAAGTGTTTTATATATAAATGGTGCAACTTCTCGATGTTCTTTTGTTAATCTGGTGTTTCTAGAACTCATAGCCAAACCATCGTCTTCCCTAAAAATAGGGCAGCCTTTAATTTTTACATCAAGTTGATGCTTTTCTACCATCTTTTTGATAATTTGCAATTGCTGAAAGTCTTTTTCTCCAAAATATGCTTTGTTAGGTGTTACAATGTCAAATAATGTTTTTACAATTGTACCCACACCATCAAAATGGCCATCTCTAAACTTGCCTTCCATTTGATGTTCTAATCCGTCGAAACCAAATTTTTCTGAGACTACATTATCTGCATAAATTTCATTAACAGAAGGAGTAAATAAAACATCACAAGCAACAGATTCAAGTAGTTTACAGTCGTTTTCTAATGTTTTAGGGTACTTTTTTAAATCTTCGATATTATCAAACTGCGTAGGATTAACAAAAATACTTACTACAACAATGTCGTTTTTTTTCTTTGCTTTTTTTACTAAAGACAAATGTCCGTTGTGTAAAGCCCCCAGGAACAAAACCGATTGTTTTTTTGGTTAGTTTATGTTCTAAAATACATTAGGTTCTTTTAGGTCTTTTTTGTTGTTGAATATTTTCATTGTTATCTTGTTGCTAAAGTGTGCAAACTTACCATTTTAACACGATATTAGCATAAAAATTTGTATTTTTGCAAATCTCATAAAAGAGTTTGATTTAATGAAGGACAAGAGAATATTATTCGTTTCATCTGAAGTAGTACCTTACTTACCAGAAACAGAACTATCGTCAACTGCATTTAATGCAGCCAAAAATGCGCATTCTAAAGGAGTGCAAACTAGAATTTTTATGCCAAGATATGGTGTTATAAATGAAAGAAGACATCAATTGCACGAAGTAATTCGTCTCTCTGGAATGAATTTAGTTGTTAACGATATGGACATGCCTTTGATAATTAAGGTTGCATCTATCCCGAAAGAGAGAATGCAAGTTTATTTTATTGATAATGAAGAATATTTTAAAAGAAAAGCCGTTTTTACAGACGAAGACGATACTCTTTTTGAAGATAATGACGAACGTGCTATTTTCTTTGCAAAAGGAGTTGTAGAAACTGTTAAGAAATTAAATTGGGCACCAGATATTATTCATGTTCATGGTTGGATGGCTTCATTGTTACCGCTTTATTTGAGAGAATTTTATAATGAAGAACCGTTGTTTACAGAAAGTAAAATCGTTACATCTATCTATAACAATCCATTTGAAGGTAATTTAGATGAAGAGTTAGCGGATAAAGTTAAGTTCGATTTAAACGACAATGCTAAAATAGCAACAATTAGTACACCTAATCATACTAATATATTAAAAAGTGCCATAGAGAATTCTGATGCAATTATACATGGTAGCGAAGATATTTCAGAGGAATTAACTTCTTTTATAGAAGAAAAAGAAATTCCTGTTTTAGGTTTTCAAGAAGAGAATTTTAAAGAAAGTTATTTAAATTTTTATGCTGATTTAGTTTCAGCGACTTAATTATTTTAGTGTGAAAAATATTTTTAGAAAAAACGCCTATTTTGGTGTTTTATTAGTAGTACTTGCAGGTATTGTTTCTTGCGAAAAAGATTTTACAGATATAAATAGTGGTGTTGTAAGTAATACTAAATTTACTACAAACGATACGATATTAGAAGTTTTGGTTTCTAATGCACCTATAGATAATGTTAGAGCAGATGGTTTAGAGTTGATATCATCGCCATATTTTGGTTTACAAGGACAGTATCTTTTAGGAACATATATTAATGATGAATATGAAACTATTGAAGCTTCAATTGTATCTCAAATAAGAATAGATCCAGCATTAGAAGTTGTTTCTTACGAAAACCCAGATGGTTTGGCTTTTGAAACGACTATAGATACTGCTTTTTTAAGACTACCTTATCATTCCACTTTAGTTTCTAACACAGATAGACCAGTTTATACTTTAGATTCTATTGTAGGAAATCAAGAATTACCTTTTACTTTAAATATTTATGAATTAGATACATATTTAAATACACTTAATCCAGAGGATCCTACAAAAACAAATTCATTTTTTTCTGATGCAACTTATCAAACAAAGTCTACACCATTGACTATTGAAGAAGATATGGATTTTATACCAAACGCTAGCGATACTTTAGTTCTTGTTAAAAGAAGGAATAGTTTAGGTGCAATTCATCAAACAGATAGCATTAGATATACTTCTAGTGCAGCTTCAGAAATTGGTTTGCCAATGGCTATCATACCTTTAGATGAAACATTTGTAAAAGAAACGTTTTTAGATAATTATGGTACTTCTAATTTCGATTCTCAGAATAGTTTTAATAACTTTTTTAGAGGAGTCGTAATAGAGGCAAAAGAGAAAGTTCACAGTTCTGGTGAAAAAGGAGGTTCTTTAATTGCTTTTAATTTGAGAAGTTCTACGACCGCAGCGTTAAACCCACTAATAGAAGTGTACTATACAAATACATTTTTTAAGGCAAATAGTACAGAAATTGATACTGTTATTACAAAAACACATACGTTTCAGTTAGGTGGTATTATCAACAGTAAATATACCGTTAATAATAAAGTTTATCCAGCAAATAATGAAGTAAAAATACAAGGAGCAGCTGGTTCTGAAGCTAATGTTGAAATTTTACAAGGAAACCAACTATCTGTTCTTAAAAATAAAGAATGGTTAATAAATGATGCTACTTTAACTTTTTACATAAACCAAGATTCGGATACTGTAACGGCGCCAAATAGACTTCATTTATACAAAAGAGGCGTTTCTGCAACCGGAACACCTATTTTAAGTCATGTAAAAGATAGTTATTCTGAGTCTGCTACTTTTGGTGGAAACTTGGTTAGAGAAAATAGTAAGAAAGATAATTATGTATTTAAAATTACAGATTATGTTTCAGATTTACTGAGCGGAGAGACGAATTATAACCCTACGTTAAGGCTAAAGGTGTTTAATAATACAGATGCTCAAATTGCAGATACTACGTATACTAGATATAACTGGAATCCTAAAGCTGTATCTATTTTAAATGGTGATGAAAGTTTAAATGGAGCAAGAAGAGCTCAGTTGAAAATATCTTATTCAAAGAAAAAGAATTAAAAATTTAATTGTTATGTGTGGAATTACGGGTTATATAGGTTTTAGAGATGCTTACCCTATTGTAATTAACGGATTGAAGAGATTAGAGTACAGAGGTTATGATAGTGCTGGTCTTATGATGTATGATGGAGAGAAAATACACTTATCTAAAACTAAAGGAAAAGTTTCTGAATTAGAATCAATCACTGATAAAGATGAAGTAAGAAAGGTTGGTAAAATAGGAATTGGTCATACACGTTGGGCAACTCACGGAATTCCTAATGACGTAAATTCGCACCCGCACACTTCACAATCTGGAAATTTGGTTATCGTTCATAACGGAATTATAGAAAACTACGATACACTAAAGAAAGAATTAATATCAAGAGGTTATACTTTTAAAAGTGATACAGATACAGAGGTATTAATAAACTTAATTGAAGAAGTTAAAAAACAAGAAAATTGTAAATTAGGTAAGGCTGTTCAATTAGCTTTAAACAATGTTATTGGTGCTTATGCGATTGCAGTTTTTGATAAAACAAAACCTAACGAAATTATTGTAGCTCGTTTAGGAAGCCCTATTGCAATTGGTGTTGGTGAAGAAAACTCAGAGTTTTTTGTGGCTTCGGATGCTTCTCCTTTTATTGAATATACGAAAGATGCTATTTATTTAGAAGATGAAGAAATGGCAATTATTAAGTTAGGAAAAGGAATCAAAATTCGTAAAATAAAAGACGATTCTTTAGTTGATGCAAATATTCAAAAATTAAAGATTAGTCTAGATCAAATTGAAAAAGGTGGTTACGACCATTTTATGCTGAAAGAAATTCATGAACAACCTAAAGCAATTATAGATACTTATAGAGGTAGAATGCTACCGGATGAAGGTATTATAAGAATGTCTGGTATAGATAATCACATGAATAAATTCTTAAATGCAGAGAGAATTATAATTGTTGCTTGTGGTACATCTTGGCATGCAGGTTTGGTTGGAGAATATTTAATTGAAGATAAAGCCCGTATTCCTGTAGAAGTAGAATACGCATCAGAATTTAGATATAGAAACCCAATAATTACATCTAAAGATGTAGTTATAGCAATTTCTCAATCTGGTGAAACTGCAGATACTTTAGCGGCAATAAAATTAGCAAAATCTAAAGGTGCATTTGTTTTTGGTATTTGTAATGTAGTTGGCTCTTCTATTGCTAGAGAAACAGATGCTGGTGCTTATACACATGCAGGACCAGAGATAGGAGTAGCATCAACTAAAGCTTTTACAACGCAAATTACTGTTTTAACACTAATTGCGTTAAAATTGGCATCTAAAAAAGGTGAAATTTCTAAGTCTGAATTGAGAACATTTTTACAAAAAATGCAATTGATACCAAAAAAGGTAGAAGACTTGTTAAAAATAGATGATAAAGTAAAAGAAATTGCAGCGGTTTATAAAGACGCACCAAATTGTTTATATTTGGGTAGAGGCTTTAATTTTCCGGTTGCCTTAGAAGGTGCTTTAAAACTTAAAGAAATCTCTTATATACACGCAGAAGGTTACCCGGCTGCAGAAATGAAGCATGGTCCAATTGCTTTAATCGATGAGAATATGCCAATTTTTGTAATTGCGACAAACAAAGGACATTATGAAAAAGTTGTAAGCAATATTCAAGAAATTAAATCTAGAGCCGGAAAAATTATTGCAATTGTTACTGAAGGGGATACCCAAGTAAAAGACATTGCAGATCATGTTATAGAAATACCAGAAACCGAAGAAGCTTTAACGCCATTATTAACGACAATACCTTTTCAGTTATTGTCTTATCACATAGCGGTTATGTTAGGTAAAAATGTAGATCAGCCAAGAAACCTTGCAAAATCGGTTACGGTAGAGTAAATGATGATTTCAGTAAAATAAAAAAGCCAGCTAATTAGCTGGCTTTTTTATTGTTAAATTTTATGATGAATTTTAACGTGTTTATTGTTGTTCCAAAGGGTTAAAATGTCTGTAGCAACTGCCGCACCACTTCCAGCAGCAATGGCGTATTGACTTCTATGTCCCGCTATTGTTCCGCAACAATATAGACCTTTTTTAATTATATGATCTTGATTTAAAAGCTGTATTCTATCTTTCTCTATATTTGCTTTTTTATGAGGTATAATGTATTCTTCCAATCCATTAATAGTTAATGGTTTCGAGTAGTTTAAAGCCAAAACTACTATCTTAGAAAGATACGTGCTTTTATTTGTGGTAATTTCATAAGTACCATTTAGTTGTTTAATAGCAATTACTTTTTCGTTCTCAATTTGCTGAATTTCACTATAAAGTTCTTTTAAATGTTCTTTTCCTTCTGTTAGAATCTCGCCACCTAACTTTTCTGGAGTTAACCCTAGAACATTATTAAATAATGCATTTTGTAAATGAGAATTTTTTTGATGCATTATAATTCCAACCTTTTTATGATCAAAAAAAGATTTGTCTTTTGCTGAACCAAGAATTAATGCGCACTGTAAACCAGAAACACCACCACCAATTATTAATGCATCAAAAATCATATTAAATAAATAAAGCTTTAATGTTTTGAGCAAATAACTTCACCGCAATTGCTAATAATATAACACCAAATACTTTTCTAATTATCTGAATTCCGTTTGGGCCAATTAATCTTTCAATTTTAGAAGAAGTTTTTAAAACTACATAAATTAAAATCACGTTTAATAAAACTGCAGTAATAATGTTTTCGATATGAAATTCTGCTCTTAAAGATAACAACGTAGTTAAACTACCAGGACCCGCAATTAAAGGGAAAGCTAAAGGAAAAACAGAAGCAGTTATTGCATTTACACCATCTTCGCTGTCTTTGTAAAGGGTAATTCCTAAAATCATTTCTAAAGCGATAAAAAATAGGATAAAAGAACCGGCAACAGCAAAAGAATTTACATCAATACCAATTAAACCTAATAAACTTTGTCCTAAAAATAGGAATATAATCATAATTACACCTGCAATTAATGATGCTTTTTCAGATTGAATATGTCCTGCTTTTTTTCTTAAATCGATAATAATCGGAATGTTACCAATAATATCAATTACAGCAAAAAGTACCATAAAGGCAGTAAAAATTTCTTTAAAATTAAAATTCATAATCGTTTATTTTATTTTGCAAAATTAGTCAACTAACTTTACTGAAGTGTAAAATTAAAGAAAATAATTGTCTTATTTTTGCAGTATGTTTCAACTAGGAAAAACTATAGTATCAGAAGATATAATCGAAAAAGATTTTGTGTGTAATATTTCTGCATGTAAAGGTGCTTGTTGCGTAGATGGCGAAGCAGGTGCCCCTTTAGATAAAGAAGAAACCAAAATTTTAGAAGATATATACCCAAAAGTAAAACCTTTTTTAAGGAAAGAAGGAATTGAAGTAATAGAAAAAGAAGGGACTTGGGTTACTAGCGAATGGGGTGAATTAGAAACACCTTTAATTGATGGTGCAGATTGTGCATATGTAATTTTTGATGAAAAAAATACAGCACTCTGTGCGATTGAAGAAGCGTATAATCAAGGAGAAATTGATTGGAAAAAACCTGTTTCATGTCATTTATACCCAGTTAGAGTAAAAGATTATAGTGAGTTTGCTGCTGTAAATTACCACAAATGGGAAATTTGTGATGATGCTTGTACTTTAGGTAAAGAATTACAAGTACCTGTTTACAAATTTGTAAAACAAGCATTAATTAGAAAGTTTGGTGAAAATTGGTACGCCGAATTAGAAAAAGTGGCAGAAAAACATTTAAGATAAGGGAAACATTAAAACTACTCTTGTTCCGCCAACTTTGTTGTTTTTATTTAAAACATCTTCATAAGATAGTTTAAAGTCGTTTTTAAGGGGTTTTACAAAAGTTTCTAATCTATCTTTAGTTAATTCAATTCCCACAGATTTTCTTTGAATAGATTTTTGTGCTTTAATTTTTGCAGCGGCTTTTCTACCGATTCCGTTATCTTCAATTTCAATCTTAATATATTCTTTAGAAATTTTTTGTATTGTAATATGCATTCTTTTATTCTCTTTTTTTGAAGACAAACCATGCCATAAAGAGTTTTCTAAAAAGGGTTGTAAAACTAAAGGTGGTATTTTAATTGCGTTTAAATTAACGGTGTCATCAGCTTTAATAACAAAGCTTATCTCATTAGAAAAACGAATATTTTCAATACTCATATAAAGTTGCATAGTTTCTAATTCTTCTGCTAAACTAGTTTCTTGAATAGAAGATGCATCTAGAATTTTTCTCATTAATTTAGAAAACTTATTTAGGTAAGATATTGCCTTTTTTTGATTATTTTCTATAATATAGAGTTTAATAGAGTTTAAGGCGTTGAACATAAAATGAGGGTTCATTTGCATTCTTAAAGCATCTTGTTTTAATGAAAGAATCTTTTTTTCATTTTTAAGTTCTTTACGCTGCCCTCTATAAAAAAGGGTTACAACAACAAAAAAAAGAATACTAATTGCAAAAATTAGTAGGTTTCTATTTCTTGTGACTTTTAAATGAGCAATCTGATTTTTTTTGGCTAAATCTTTAATCTGATTTTCTGCTCTTTCTTTATTATACTCTGTAATTAAATCTCTAACATATATTAAATTTCTAGCATTAAATGTTTTAAAATCCTCTTCTTTTGCAACTTTATAATGGTTGTAAGCATCTTTATAATTACCCGTTTTATTATATAAAAATGCTAAGTTCTCGTTTGCTTTTACTACAATTGTTTGAATTTTATGCTTCTTAGCTATTTTTAAAGCAGTAAGTAAGTATTTTTTTGCTTCGGAATAATTACCTAAATATCCATAAGATAATCCTAAGGTATTGTACGTGTTTGATAAGTAAAACTTATCGTTTTCTTCAATAGCTAAAGGTAAAACAGCGTTAACAGTTTCGAATGCTTTTTGGTGATTTCCTTTTTTGGTAAGAACGTTTGCAATACTATACCCGCATATAATTTTACCTATTTTAGAGTTTATTTGTTTATTGTATTCTAAAGATTTTTTAAAATATTTTAAAGCTTCATCTAAGTTGCCCAGGGCTTCATGTGCTGTTCCAATAGTTTTATAGTTAATGGCTAAACCTAATTTGTAGTTTAGTTTTTGATGGATTACTATAGATTTTTCAAACTCTTTAAGAGCTAAGTTGTATTGTTTAAGGGAATTGTAAATATTACCAATACCGTTTTCTGAAATACTAATTAATTTCTGAATCTCGATGCTTGGGTTTTCGATGCTTAAACCTTTATCTAATGCCTCTTTATGGTAGTTTAAGCCATTAATTATTTCATCTTGCCTTCGGTAAACAGAGCCAATATTGTTTAAAGTGGTAATTTCGTTTTCTATACTGTTTAATTCTTTGCTAATTTTTAAGGCTTCGTTATATTGAATTAGAGCTTCTTTAAATAATGAAATGTCTCTATAATATTTACCCAAAGCACTTTTTCCATAAAACAAACCCTCTAAGTAGTTATTGTCTTTACTTATTCTAATTATTTCTTCTAAATATTTTTTATTTTTTTCATTACCTTTAAAAATAGAATCCATAACACTTATGTTAGAGTGTTTATTATTTATAAGGTATGATAGCTTTCTTTTTAAGTCTATTTCTTGACTAACTGCAGTATAAGATAAAAGGCAAAATAAAATTAAAAATATTTTAGACTTCATAAATTAAAATTTTTCTAAGAATTCTGTTTTTTTACTTCTAGAAACTGGTACTTTATGGTTGTTTTCTAAAACAACATAACCATCAGTTTTTAGGTATTCTTTAACTTTGCTTAAATTTATTACATAAGAATTATGAATTCTAAAAAATAAGTTTACTGGTAATAAAGCATGAATTTCTTTTATTTTCTTTGTTACTACAATCTTTTTATTTTCAGTGGTAAAAATAGTCGAGTAATTTCCGTCTGAGGCAAGAAATACAATTTCCGAAGGTTCTAAGAAAATTAATTTTCCGTCTGTGCTAAGTGTTATTTTTTTTGAAGTTTGTTTATCATTAAAATTCAACAATACTTTTTCAATATTGTTAGAGTTTATAGATCTTAGATTAAATTTTTTTACTTTAGCAATAGTTTCTTCTAAATCATCTGTATCTATTGGTTTTAATAGATAATCTATAGCTTCGTTTTTTAATGCTTTAATTGCATACTCATTGTAAGCAGTAGTTATTACAACAGCAAAATTTTTAGATGTTAGTTTATTTAAAAACTGAAACCCATCCATAGTTGGCATTTCAATATCTAAAAACAAACAATCAATCTTATTAACAGCCAAATATTTTAATGCTTTCTCTGGTTCATTAAAAGTAGCTACAATAGTTATTTCGTTCTCAAAATTAGATAATTCCCAAGATAAGCTTTGTATTGCTTTAGGTTCATCATCTATAATAACAGATTTTAACATGATAAATTTTATTCAGAAATGCTATATTATATAAATTTAATAACACTTTTACTTAATTATAGTACTTTTTGCTGTATAATTTTTAAAATTTAATAAAAAACAGACCATTTATACATTTTATTGAACCAATTATACAAGTCTAAATTTAAAAACTCTTATCTATTTGTAGGTTTGTATAGCATTTTAGGGGAATGCAACAATTTTAGTAAAATTTAAAACTAGTTAACTGTAGGGGGCTAACTAGTTTTATAAAAAGCATCACACAAGTGATGCTTTTTTTGTGGCATACTATTTGTTTTAACAAAGTCTTAACATAAAAAATTTCTTAATTATGAAAAACTTTAAAAAACTACCTAAAAAGCAATTAGAAAAATTTTCTAATATTTTTACTCAATTAGGCCTTGTACTTGTACTTTTTGTGGTTTACATTACTTTAGAACACGAAACAGAGCAAAAAACTGTTGCAAAAATTAAAGAGTACAATTCAGAAAAAGTATATGTAGAACCCAATCAGGTATTCGAGTTTGTTAAAGAAGTAAAATCGAATCCAAAACCTAAGGCTATAAAACCACAAGTTTTTATTCCAGAAGAAGTACAGAAAGTTAAAGATGATGTTGCAGAAACTGTAATAGACACATCAGAAGAAGAACCTGTTATTTTAAATGCTGATGATATTGTAGAGGTTGATATTCCTGATGAAGATCCCGTTATTAACGATGTACCCTTTATTAATATAGAAGATGCTCCAATTTTTAAAGGTTGTGAAGGGCTATCTAAGAAAGAAAATAAAATTTGTTTCGATAAAAAAATGAAACAATTTGTTATAAAAAATTTTGACGCAGGCTTAGGTAATGAATTAGGTTTACATTCTGGTGTTCATAAAATTCAGACACAATTTTTAATTGATGATAAAGGAAACGTTGTTGATATAAAAATTAGAGCTCCACATAAAAGATTAGAAAAAGAAGCCAATAGATTAATAAATAAGTTGCCAAGATTTACACCCGGTAAACAAAGAAATAGACCAGTAAGAGTTAGATATAATTTGCCCATTGCATTTAGTGTAGAGTAATATTTAAGCCCAACCAAATGGTTGGGCTTTTTAGTATTGTATAGTTTAGATTTTGTTATTTTTGTAGTATGAA
>JAHDHO010000181.1 GCA_020631275.1 Polaribacter sp.
TAACTTTTGAAGTTCCACAAAGAGAACTTACAGACAATCCTAACATTACTGAAGGAAATAAATAATATTTAATTATATTACATATAACATTAAAACCATCTCTTTTAGAGATGGTTTTTTTTTGGTCTTAAATTAGCATACATTTGCAAAATGAATAATGAAATGACAAATATTTTTGGAATTAGAGCGATTATTGAAGCAATCGAAAGTGGTTCTACAATTAATAAAATATACCTTCAAAAAGGTTTAAGGGGAAATCTTTTCTATGAATTAGATAAATTGATAAAAGAAAGAAAACTAACTACAAGTATGGTACCTGTAGAGAAACTGAATCGCTTATCTAAAAATAACAATCATCAAGGTGCCGTTGCTCAAATATCACCAATAGAATTTCATGATTTAGAATCTTTAATTGAAAAGACATTAGAAAGTGATAAAAAACCACTTTTTCTATTATTAGATCAACTTTCTGATGTTAGAAATTTTGGAGCAATTATAAGAACTGCAGAGTGTACTGGTGTTAACGGAATTATCGTGCAAAAAAATGGTAGTGCTCCGGTAAATGCCGAAACTATTAAAACTTCTGCTGGTGCAGCTTTTAAAATTCCTATTTGTAAAGTAGATCATATAAAAGATGCATTATTTATTCTTCAATCTGCAGAAATAAAAACAGTTGCTGCAACTGAAAAAACAGATGATTCTTTATATGAAGTTGATTTAAATCAACCAATAGCAATTGTTATGGGTTCTGAGCATAGAGGCGTTAATCCATCAATACTTAAAATGGTAGATTATAAGGCAAAATTACCGTTATTAGGTGAAATAGCTTCTTTAAATGTTTCTGTTGCTTGTGGTGCTTTCCTATACGAGACAGTGAGACAAAGAATGAATTAAAAGAATTATTACTCCTCCTCTACTTCACTGTTAAGTTCTGGAGGAGTATAATTTCCTTCTTCATCAAAATATGTATCAAATTCAGTGTTACTAAATTGATACTCTTCTTTAACGATACCTTTTTTTCTATAAATTACAGAAAATAGAAATCCTACAACGAAGCCAGATAAGTGCCCTTCCCAAGACATCCCTTCTTTAATTGGTAGAACATACCAAATCATACTTCCATATAAAAAAATAATTACTAAAGATAAAGCAACTAATCGATAGTGCTTTCTAATTATTCCGCTAAAAAAAACAAAACTAAATAGTAAGTATACTATACCGCTGGCACCAATATGATAAGACTCTCTAGCAATTATCCAAGTTAAAAACCCCGATAATATTCCTCCATAAAATAATATTTTTAAGCCTATTTCTTTATAAAAATAAAACAGACTCAGAAGTAATACAAATAAGGGAATTGAATTATTAAATAAATGTTTAGTATCACTATGAATAAAATGAGTGAACACTATACCTCCTAAACCAGTAAAATCTCGAGGTAGAATTCCGAATTTATTGAAATTAAAATTAAATTTTATTTCTATCCAATACACTAGCCAAATACTAACTACATAAAGTACAGGTATAAAAAAAATAGATCTAGATGTATTAAGTTGATTTTCTTCTTTCATGTTAGATCAAAATTATCAAAAATTCTACCAAATTAGAAATTAACAACATCTGTCATAAAACTTTACTATTTTTACGGTATGAATGAACCTTTGGCAGAAAGAATTAGACCGAAAACTTTAGAAGATTATATTAGTCAGCAACATTTAGTTGGTAAAAACGGTGTATTAACTAATTTAATTAAGCAAGGTATTATTCCTTCTTTAATTCTTTGGGGACCTCCGGGAATCGGTAAAACAACATTAGCAAACATAATTGCCACAGCATCTAATAGACCATTTTATACTTTAAGTGCCATAAGTTCTGGTGTAAAAGACGTTAGAGAAGTTATTGATAAGGCAAAAAAAAGCGGCGGATTATTTACTGCTAAAAATCCGATTCTTTTTATTGATGAAATACATAGATTTAGCAAATCTCAACAAGACTCTTTATTAGGCGCAGTAGAAAAAGGTTGGGTAACATTGATTGGAGCAACTACAGAAAACCCAAGTTTTGAGGTGATTCCTGCATTATTATCTAGATGTCAGGTTTATATATTAAATTCTTTTGATAAAGAAGATTTAATTGCATTATTAAATAGAGCCATTGAAAAAGATGAATTTTTAGCAACTAAAAAAATTAGCTTAAAAGAAACAGATGCATTGCTTCAGGTTTCTGGTGGAGATGCTAGAAAACTTTTAAATATTTTTGAATTATTAGTTTCTGCTGATGATGAAATAGAAATAACTAATGAATTGGTTTTATCTAAAATTCAAAAAAATACTGCCAGATATGATAAAACTGGTGAACAACATTATGATATTATATCAGCATTTATTAAATCTATAAGAGGTAGCGACCCTAATGCCGCAGTTTATTGGCTAGCAAGAATGATTGAAGGTGGTGAAGATGTAAAATTTATTGCGAGAAGAATGTTAATATTAGCGTCTGAAGATATCGGAAACGCAAACCCAACAGCACTAATTTTGGCAAACAATACTTTTCAAGCAGTATCTGTTATCGGAAACCCCGAATCTAGAATTATATTAAGTCAAACTGCTGTTTATCTTGCAAATTCTGCTAAAAGTAATGCTTCTTACATGGCAATAGGAGCAGCACAAAGTTTGGTTAAAGCAACCGGTGACTTATCTGTACCACTAAATTTAAGGAATTCGCCTACAAAATTAATGAAAGACTTAGAATATGGTAAAGATTACAAATATTCACATAATTACCCCAATAACTTTATTGATCAAGAATTTTTACCTTCAGAAATTTCTGGCACAAAATTATATGAACCTGGCAATAACCAAAGAGAAAATCAATTTAAAGAAGTATTAAAAAATAGATGGAAAAATAGATACGACTATTAAAACTTAACCTGATATTTCTCTTGAACCAACTTACCATTTTTGTAGTATTCTGCAATCCAATTATTATCTTTCAAGTAGAATATTCCGTTTTTACCTTTAATAATAAAGACATTTTTAACTTTACTATTTAAAATAACAAAAACAACTTCTGGTTTTAAATTGATTAGCTGAAATCCATTTTCTTTTGCTTGAGCATATAATGCACTGTTACTACTAGATTTAGTAACTACATCTGTTTTCTGGTTATTCTTTACCTCCAAATTAATATTATTAGTTTTAACTAAAGGTTTTAAGTTTGATGATTTTAGATTATCTTGATTATTAATAACTGTCGATTTAGTATTGGTAGCTGGTATCGAATTATTATTATCATTCGTTTTAGTAACTTCTATAATTGGTTCATATTTAATATCAACCATTGATGCATGCGCTCTTCTAATTGCCTCTTGATAACTTTTTTTATACTCTTTAATTCTACTGTTTCCCTCTTTAGAAGTATAGACTGTTTTATTTAAACAATCTCTTAATTCTATAAAAACAATGGTTTTAAACATTGAAGATTTATCTTCTACAATAATATTTAATGCGTTACATGGATTGTTTTTAAGTTCTAACGGAAATTCGTCTGTATCTAACAAAACTGTAAAACCATTTTTTTTAAAAAGGAATTTGGTTAATGAACTTGTTTGATATTGATCTACTTTTTTTAAAAATCCAAACTTCTCTGGTACAACTAAATATTTATAATTATTAATTTGTTTTTGTTGACTAAATATAGAGTTAAAAGTTAATAAAAATAGAAGTGTATAAATTGATTTCATTTTAGTTAAATAAAAGGTTAAAACCGAATTGTAAAGAAACATTATTTGCAGAAGAAATGTCGGATAATTTTGTGACATTATCCACAAGTCCGTAAAAATTAATTTTCCATATTTGGGTAGAAAGCCCAAAACCTATGTTCGAATATGAAAAATCGTCAACTGTGTAGGTAATTTTTGCATGTAATTTATTAGAAAAAGACTTTTCATAAAAACCAGTTAAAGCAAATTGCTGATTTAAAGGTCTAAAAACTGAATACAATTGTGCACCAAATGCATCTGTATAAAAATCTTTATAAGTATCATCATAACAATATTTACTTCTTTTTTCACCAAAACTGTATTTAATTGCAGCGTTAAATTTGGTGGGTCTCCATGAAATGTAAGAATCTTTATTTTCTTCTGTTGGTAATTGTTCTTCAAAATCATCATTTAAATTCTGCCAATAATTTGTATTATTAGTGTCATAATCAAAAGCAATTCCTTCGAAAGTAAAACTACCCTTTGTAGTGGTGTTTTTAATATTTTTTTTATGATTAATGAAACCTATATCTAATAAACTTGCAGAAAACTGTAATTGAGGAGAAAATTTATAAGACAACCCAAAATCTAATCCAACACCCATATTTCCGCTAAAAAAAGTATTTCCAATATAAGTACTTGCATCATTAATATATTCATTGTCTTTAATCAAACCAGAGGTTCTAAAATTTATATCTATATTTTCTAAATAATGCACATAAATATTATTATTACCAAGGTTAG
>JAHDHO010000182.1 GCA_020631275.1 Polaribacter sp.
ATATTAAATAAACAGAAATTATAGCAATTTGTACAATTAAACCTATTTTGCATTGGAAAAGTCTTTTTGCAAAGATACCTCAAAAATAAAACAGCAAAAAAAAATTAAACATTCTTCTGTTATCTTTAAAAATTCTAAATAACAGTTTTTATAAATATTAAAGCATAACAAAACGATCAATTTTAGAGCCGAAGTTAGAAATAATATTGAATAAAAAAACTTTTAAAAATATGGTTTTAAGAATGTCAATAGTAGCAGTGGTTTAGCTAAATTTTGTCTTTTAATAGGTTGATTTTTAATAAAATAAAATAGTGTTAAAATTTTACGAATATCATAAATTTTAACTTTTTGTTAAAAACTTCAAGGGATTTGTGAATAAGTATAACTTTCATTTTGGAACAAAAAACCCAATCTTTGTAGGAGTCGTTTTCACGATTAAATAACAAACAATAATTCTCAAAAAGCTTTATAAAAAATGTCTGTATTAGAACCTATTTTGCAACCAAATGACAACCGTTTTGTAATTTTTCCTATTCAACATGATGATTTGTGGGAGTGGTATAAAAAACAACAAGCTTGTTTTTGGACTGCAGAAGAAATAGACCTTACTGCAGATCTTGTAGATTGGACTACAAAATTAACAGATGACGAGCGTTATTTTATAAAGCACATATTAGCTTTTTTTGCTGCATCAGACGGTATTGTAAATGAAAACTTAGCAGAAAACTTTGTAAATGAAGTACAATATTCTGAAGCTAAATTTTTCTATGGTTTTCAAATAATGATGGAAAACATTCATTCTGAAACATATTCTTTATTAATAGATACTTATGTGAAAGATGAAGTAGAAAAAGATAATTTATTTAGAGCTATCGAGGTTTTTCCGGCAATTAAGAGAAAAGCAGATTGGGCTTTAAAATGGATAGAATCTGATTCTTTTGCAGAGCGTTTAATTGCTTTTGCAGCCGTAGAAGGTATTTTCTTCTCTGGCGCTTTTTGTTCTATCTTTTGGTTAAAGAAAAGAGGTTTATTACCAGGTTTAACTTTTTCTAACGAATTAATTTCTAGAGACGAAGGTATGCACTGTGATTTTGCGGTACACTTACACAACAACCACATGGTTAATAGAGTGCCAAAAGAGCGTATTACAGAAATTATTGTAGATGCTTTAAACATAGAACGTGAGTTTGTTACAGAATCTTTACCTGTTAGTTTAATTGGTATGAATGCCAAATTGATGACGCAATACTTAGAGTTTGTTACAGATAGATTGTTGTTAGAATTTGGTTGTGATAAAGTTTACGATGTAACAAATCCTTTCGATTTTATGGAAATGATTTCTTTAGAAGGAAAAACTAATTTCTTCGAAAAAAGAGTATCAGAATACCAAAAAGCCGGTGTAAAATCTGGTGGTACAGGAAGTATTAGTTTCGATTCTGATTTTTAATTATCAGAATACAAATAGTTAACGCCTTTTATTCTTAAGCGTTAATTCATACAAAATAAAAGTAGTAAAAGAGTATCCTAAAAAAATTGGACGTTTTTGTGGGCTCTAATAATTAATAAAAAAACCAAATAATAAAATGTTTGTACTAAAAAGAGACGGTAAAAAAGAGCCGGTGATGTTCGACAAAATCACGGCAAGAGTAAAGAAAATGTGCTACGGGTTAAACAAAATTGTAGATCCTGTAAAGGTTGCAATGCGTGTAATTGAAGGTTTATATGATGGTGTAACAACATCAGAATTAGATAATTTAGCTGCAGAAACTGCCGCTACAATGACAACTGCGCACCCAGATTATGCAAAATTAGCTGCTAGAATTGCTGTTTCTAACTTACATAAAAACACTAAAAAATCATTCTCGGAAACTATGGATGATTTGTATACGTATGTTAACCCTCGTACAAACAAAAAAGCACCATTATTGGCAGATGAGGTATATAACATTATTAAAGAAAATGCAGAAAAATTAGATTCTACTATTATTTATAATAGAGATTTTAATTACGATTATTTTGGTTTTAAAACATTAGAACGTTCATATTTATTAAAATTGAACGGTCAAATAGCAGAACGTCCACAACACATGTTAATGCGTGTTTCTATTGGTATTCATAAAAATGATATTGATGAAGCAATAGCTACTTATGAGTTAATGAGTAAAAAATATTTTACACACGCAACACCAACTCTTTTTAACGCAGGTACACCAAAACCACAAATGTCTTCTTGTTTCTTATTACAAATGCAAGATGATAGTATTGAAGGTATTTACGATACATTAAAACAAACTGCAAAAATATCGCAATCTGCTGGTGGTATTGGGTTGTCTTTACATAATATTAGAGCTACAGGTTCTTATATTGCTGGTACAAACGGTACATCAAACGGTATTGTGCCAATGTTAAAAGTTTTTAATGATACTGCTCGTTACGTAGATCAAGGTGGTGGTAAGCGTAAAGGTTCTTTTGCAATGTATTTAGAACCTTGGCATGCAGATATTTTCGACTTTTTAGATTTAAAGAAAAATCATGGTAAAGAAGAAATGCGTGCTAGAGATTTGTTCTACGCAATGTGGATTTCTGATTTATTTATGAAACGTGTTGAACAAGATGCAGATTGGACATTGATGTGTCCTCATGAATGCCCACATTTATATGATACATATGATGAAGAATTCGAGCGTTTATACACAAGTTACGAGGCAGCCGGAAAAGGTAGAAAAACAATAAAGGCACGTGAGCTTTGGGAGAAAATTTTAGAATCTCAAATCGAAACAGGTACGCCATATATGTTGTATAAAGATGCAGCAAATAGAAAATCGAATCAGAAAAATTTAGGTACAATTCGTTCTTCAAACTTATGTACAGAAATTATGGAGTATACAGCAGAAGATGAGGTTGCGGTTTGTAACTTGGCTTCTATTGCTTTGCCAATGTTTATTTCTGAAAGAGAAGGCGGAGAAAAATACTTTAATCATAAAAAATTGTACGACGTAACTAAAAAAGTAACGCGCAATTTAGATACAGTAATAGACGCTAATTTTTATCCTGTTATAGAAGCAGAAAACTCTAACTTTAGACACAGACCGGTTGGTTTAGGTATACAAGGTTTAGCAGATGCGTTTATACAATTACGTTTACCTTTTACAAGTGATGAAGCTAAAAAACTGAATCAAGAAATTTTTGAAACGATGTATTTTGCAGCTGTAACTTCTTCTATGGAAATTGCAAAAGCAAAAGAGCCTTACTCTACTTTCGAAGGTTCTCCAATGTCTAAAGGAGAGTTTCAGTTTAACATGTGGGGAATTAAAGATGATGAGTTAAGCGGAAACTGGGATTGGGCAAAATTACGTAAACAAGTAATGAAGCACGGTGTTAGAAACTCGTTATTAGTTGCGCCAATGCCAACAGCATCTACTTCTCAAATATTAGGAAACAATGAAGCTTTTGAGCCTTACACATCTAATATTTATACAAGAAGAGTATTGTCTGGTGAGTTTATTGTAGTAAACAAACACTTATTAGAAGATTTAGTAGAATTAGGTTTATGGGACAACGATATGAAAGAAAGTATAATGCGTGCAAACGGATCTATACAACATATCGAAGAAATTCCTGCAGAATTAAGAGAGTTATATAAAACTGTTTGGGAAATGAGTATGAAAGATATTATAGACATGGCGCGCCATAGAGGATATTTTATCGATCAATCTCAATCTCTAAACTTATTCTTAAAAGATCCAGATTATGGTAAATTAACTTCTATGCATTTCTATGCTTGGAAATCTGGCTTAAAAACAGGAATGTATTACTTAAGAACAAAATCTGCGGTAAATGCAATTCAGTTTACAGTTTCTAAAGAAAAGAAAGCACAAGTTATAGAAGAAGAAAAACCAATGAGCGCTGCAGAATTTAAAGCTATGGTAGATGCTTCTAAAAACGGAGCACCAGACGACGATTGTTTAATGTGTGGTTCTTAATTTTGTCTACAACAATAGAATTCTGAACTTGTTTTAGAATCTTAATAATTTAATATTGATAAAAAGAGAAGTAGAAATGCTTCTCTTTTTTATTTTCTAATCTATGGAATTAAAATATTACATCATCTTAGGGATATTTTCAGCTTTAGTTATCATATTGAAAAATCAAAATGACGATGATTCTGTAAAAATCGAAAAGAAAAAAGCTGTTAGAGAAAAATCGAGGATAATGTTACAAAAATTTAAAAATTCTGAAGATATAAATCACCCTATTTCTGATAGCATTATAAAACTTTTAGAGAATTATCATGTTCACGAGAATCCTGGAAAAGTACTTACAAATAAAGAAATAGCTGGCATAGAAGACAAATTGAATTTAAGACTTCCAAAATCCTATAAAATTTTTCTCAAATATTTTGGAGATGGAGGAGATTGGATTTTTACGCAATATATAGATAGTATACAAAAAGGAGGTTTTTATAAAACAT
>JAHDHO010000183.1 GCA_020631275.1 Polaribacter sp.
ATAGAAGATGGTTATGCCGATTTAGTAGCTTTTGGTAAACTATTTATTTCTAATCCAGATTTGGTTGAACGTTTTGAACAAGATGTAGATTTAGCAGATTGGGACAAAGATACTTTTTACACAACTGGTAAAGAAGGATATATAGATTATGAAAAAGCTACTGTAGATGTAAGTGGAATTAAAAAATAAAATTTTAAAAAGATGATTAAACCAAGAGAAGTAGTACCAAATTTAACTATCAATTTAGTTAACGATACAAAATGGAATTTACAAGATCAGAAACCAGAAAACTTTACTTTAATATTTGTGTATAGAGGAAAACATTGTCCTGTATGTAAAAAACAACTAGAACAAGTAGAGAAAAAAATAGACGACTTTAAAGAACGAGGCGTTAATTTAATTGCAATTAGTGCGAATACAGAAGAAGTTGCAAAAGAGACGTATAAAGAATGGGAAATAGAAAATTTACCGATTGGATATGATTTTTCTATTGAAGAAGCTAGAAAATGGGGATTATTTATTTCTAACGGAATTAGCGATAAAGAACCGAAGCAATTTATAGAACCAGGTTTATTTTTAATTGATAAAGAACATAAAATGTATTGGCAATCTATACAATCGATGCCGTTTGGAAGACCTAATTTAAAAGATGTTTTAGGCGGAATTGATTATATTCTAAAAGAAGGATATCCTGCTAGAGGAGAAGATTAACTATATTTAAAACTTCCAATATCTATAAAATGATATTGGAAGTTTTTATATTGCAGTAAATAAGATTAATGTGCATTTAAAAAAACTTCTTAAAGATTTACCGAGTCTGTTAAAAAAAACAGGCAATAATTGGCTTGAAAGTGAACCCTTTGAGCTAAGTGCCATAGTTGCTTATTATGCAATATTATCATTACCTGCTTTGTTAGTGATAATTTTAAATTTAGTTGGTAATGTTTGGGGTAAAGAAATTGTACAAGGAGAATTATTAGACGAAATCACCAAAGCTGTTGGAGTACAAACTGCAGAATCTATAAGGTTAATGATGCTTGATAGAGGAGACGAAAGTGTTTCTATTTTTACAACCATTATTGGTTTTGGAACATTATTTTATGGTGCAACTGGTGTTTTTTATCAATTGCAATCTGCATTCGATAAAATTTGGAAAACTCCTGAAAGCAAAAAAGAAAACGGTTTTATAAAAATGATTTTTAGCCGAATTAAAAGTTTTGGTTTCATATTAATCATTGGTTTTTTATTACTGATAAGTTTTGTGCTGACGGCTTTAATTAGCACTTTTAATAAAAGAATTGAAAAATTTTTACCAGAAAGTTTATTCGAACATGTCTACATCATAGATTTTATAATCTCGGTTATTTTTATCTACGCACTTTTTGCAGCAATGTTTAAATATTTACCAACTATTAATGTAAAATGGCGAGCTGTTAAAGTTGGTGCTGCAGCAACGGCAATACTTTTTGTAATTGGTAAATTCTTAATGGCTTGGTATTTTAATGAAATGGAACCTGGTTCAACCTACGGTGCTGCTGGTTCTGTTATTTTAATTATGCTTTGGGTATCATATTCTAGTTTAATTCTTTTTTTTGGTGCGCATTTCACCAAAGTTTACTCAGATACTTATTTTATAAAATAAACTTCATATTTGTAAATAAGATTATTTGCAGAATTATACATTTTACGCAAGAAGTCTAACTATCTTTGTTGCCTATTTAAATTTAGAAAACAGCAGTAATGGCAAATCATATTAAAGATCAAGAGGAAATTTTACAAAAACTGAATATCAATCAGTTAAATCCGATGCAAGAGGAAGCTATTGCTACAATCAAAAAAAATACAAATACCATCTTATTATCTCCTACAGGAACCGGTAAAACCTTAGCGTTTGCATTACCACTACTAAATTTATTAGATCCAGAAATAGAAGAAATTCAAGCATTAGTATTAGTTCCTTCAAGAGAATTGGCAATACAAATAGAACAAGTTATTCGTTCTATGGGATCTGGATATAAAGTAAATGCAGTTTATGGCGGAAGACCAATGTCTAAAGATAAAATTGAATTAAAGCATTTACCATCAATCTTAATAGGAACTCCAGGTAGAATTTCCGACCATTTTGCAAATGAACGTTTTTCAAAATCATATATTAAAACTTTAGTTTTAGATGAATTTGATAAGTCTTTAGAAGTAGGTTTCGAATATGAAATGAGAGGCGTTATTAATCAATTAACAGCTTTAAATAAAAGAATCTTAACTTCTGCAACACAAGGTGTTGAAATTCCTGATTTTGTAAGAATGGATAAACCAAATACGGTAAATTATCTTAAGGCCACAACTTCTAAACTTCAAATTAAAACAGTAGTTTCACCTGCTAAAAATAAGCAAAATACTCTTTTGCACTTATTAAATCATTTAGGCAATCAGCAAGGAATAATTTTCTGTAATCTAAAAGACAGCATTAATAGTGTTAGTAATTTTCTAGAAAGCAAAAATATTAAACATGGTTGTTTTAGCGGTGGTATGGAACAAAAAGATAGAGAACGATCTTTAATAAAATTCAGAAATGGTACCAATCAATTACTAATTGCTACAGATTTGGCGGCTAGAGGAATTGATGTACCTGAAATGAAATTTATCATTCATTACGAATTACCAAATGCTGTTGAAGAATTTACACACAGAAATGGTAGAACAGCTAGAGTTTCCGAAAAAGGAACTGCTTATGTTTTAAAATGGAAAGATGAACGAGTACCAGATTTTATTAAAAATGTTGAAGTAGCAAACATATCTAAACAAGCAGAAAGAAAAGCTGTTTTTTGGGAAACTCTATTTATTTCTGGAGGAAGAAAGGATAAAATTTCTAAAGGTGATATTGCTGGTTTATTTATTAAACAAGGTAAATTATCTAAAGACCAACTTGGTGTTATAGAACTAAAACAAGATTGTGCTTTTGTAGCTGTACCAGCTAGTTTAGCTACTAGTTTAGTAGAAAAATTAAACAATTCTCGTTTAAAAAAGAAGAAAGTTAGAATTTATGAAGTCTAATTTTATCTAATTTCTAAATTGATATTAATTGTATCTAAATTAAAAGTAAAGAAACCTAACAACAGCAATTATATAAACTAAAAACAGTAGTACATTTGCATAAAATATTTTTTTATGTTAAAACAGTTTTCCGATTTAGGAATTAATAGTGAATTACAAAAAGGTTTAATAGATTTAGAAATCTCTAAGCCTACAGAAATTCAAGAAAAAGTGATTCCTATTGCTTTAAATAATAATGAAGACATTGTTGCTTTAGCAAAAACAGGAACTGGTAAAACAGCTGCTTTTGGTTTGCCTTTATTACAATTAATAGATACTGATAACTCAAACATACAAGCAGTAATATTAGCACCTACAAGAGAATTAGGCCAGCAAATTGCTTCTAACTTAGAATCTTACGCAAAATTTTGTCCAGAAATTTCTATAGCTACTATTTGTGGAGGAATACCCATAAAACCACAGATAGAACGTTTAAAAAAATCAACTCAAATTGTAGTTGCAACTCCTGGTAGACTTGCAGATCTTGTTAAAAGAGAAGCTATTAACATAAAAAACATTTCGTACTTCATTTTAGATGAAGCAGATGAAATGGTTAGTGCTTTAAAAGAAGGTTTAGACCATATTATTAAAGAAATTCCTAAAAAAAGGAGAACTTTTCTTTTTACAGCTACAATGTCAGGTTCTATAAGACAAATGGTAAATAATTACATGTCTAAAAATGTTGTACAAATTGAAGCGAATATGGCTACAATTGGGCATCAAGGAATTAATCATAAGTATGTAGTTGTAGAACCGATTGAAAAATTAGAAGTTTTACTTCATTTTTTAAATTCTAAATCAGGTAAAAGAGGTATAATTTTTTGTAAAACGAAAGCAGCAGTAAACAAATTAGCTAAAAAATTAGCAATAAATAAATTTTCTTCTGGTGCATTACATGGTAGTTTAACGCAAGGAATAAGAGATCGAATAATGGATCAATTTAGAGAAGGCTATATTGATACATTAATTGCTACAGATTTAGCTGCCCGTGGTATAGATGTTAAAGATTTAGCATATGTTGTAAATTATCATTTACCTGATACTTATGATGCTTATGTACACAGAAGTGGTAGAACGGCTAGGGCAGGAGCAAGCGGATTATCGTTATCGATCATTCAAAAAGAAGAAGAAGAAGATATTACAGATTTTGAAAGAGAATTAGACATTAGATTCGAAACTTTGAAAAAAGCAGATGCTAAAAGTATCGAAGAAAATAATGCTTTAGTTTGGGCTAATAAAATTTTTAAAACAAAACCTAATCGTTCTGTAGATGAAGATTTTAAAGCTC
>JAHDHO010000184.1 GCA_020631275.1 Polaribacter sp.
AAATATATGTTGTGTTTTTTGCTAAAGTATCTAAGATTTCTATTTTTAAAAACTTGCTAGCCGTTCCTTGAGGTGTTACTAGTAAAGGGTTTTTTAAAGGCGGAGAAACAACTAATTGTTTGTTTAAATCTTTTAATTTTATAAACTCATTAAATTCTAATTTAACTTCTTTTTTATTAAAGTTAATTGTTTTGTAAGGCGGATTCGAGTTTACAAATAAAGGTGCATTTTCATCTTTTGGTCCGCCATCTGGTCTACCTGTTTTTGCACAACTAAGAATTAAAGCAGTAAGAACTATAAATAAAAGAGGTTTATAAATGAATTTCACAAAAGTAAATTTTTTACAAATTAACAATTTATTTTTCAAAATAAATCACAAAATTTAATCTGTATAAGCCATTGTTAATATGCTAATTTTAATTCCTGTAGACTTTAAAAGTTCTTTGGCACATGCTTCTATTGTTGCACCGGTTGTAATTACATCATCTATAATTAAAATGTGTTTGTCTTTTAGAATTGAATTGTCTGTAATCTCAAATTTAGCTTCTAAATTATTAAATCTTTCAAACCTTCCTTTTAGGGTTTGTGTTTTAGTGTCTAAATTTCGAATTAAAACATCTTCAATTAAAGGGATGTTTAAATGTTTGCTTAAAGTTTCACCGAATTTGGTAACTTGATTGTAGCCTCTTTTACGTTTTCTTTTAGCGTGAATAGGTACAGGAATAATACAGTCTATTTTAGAAAACGCTTTATTATTTGCTAGTAATTCTCCAAGCCAATTCCCAAAAAACACACCAATATCTTCGTTGTTTTTGTATTTAAGCTCGTGAATTAAATTTTTTGTAATACTTTTTTTCCTGAAAAATAATAATGCATATGCTTTTTCAATTAAAACTCTACCTTTAAACGAGTTGGTAATTTTATTATTGGTGTAACTATCAAAATTAGTTAAAGGTAAATCGTGTCTGCATAATAAACACAATATGGTTTCATTTTTAAGCAATTGGGTTTGGCAATTTGCGCAAATTTCAGGGTAAAAAAGATGTAATAAATCCTTTAAAAATTTCATTTTAACTCTTTCGCTTTTTTTTACTAAAGATAGTTTAAATTTTTTAGTACAATATTTTGAGTTTTACAGAAGTTATTCCAAATAAAACCCTCTTATTTTTGTTAAAATGAAATTATTTTTTTCTTGAAAAAGTTGTCTAAACGTTTATCTTTGTCGCCATTATGGCAAAACAAGAAGATCAATTTAAAAAAGTATTATCGCACGCTAAAGAATATGGTTATGTATTTCAATCATCTGAAATTTATGACGGTTTAAGTGCGGTTTACGATTATGCTCAAAATGGTGTTGAGTTAAAGAAAAATATTAGAGATTATTGGTGGAAAGCAATGGTGCAAATGCACGAAAATATTGTTGGTATAGATGCATCTATTTTAATGCACCCAACAACATGGAAAGCCTCTGGCCACGTAGATGCGTTTAATGATCCTTTAATTGATAATAAAGATTCTAAAAAAAGATATAGAGCAGATGTTTTAATAGAAGATTATTGTGCCAAAATAGAAGGTAAAATAAACAAGGAAGTAACCAAAGCAGCAAAACGCTTTGGAGATGCATTTAATAAAGAAGAATTTTTAGCTACTAATGGTAGAGTTCTTGGTTATCAAGAAAAAATTAATACTATTTTATCTAGAATGGGTAAATCTTTAGAAAATGAAGATTTAGCTGATGTAAAATTATTAATCGAAGAGTTAGAAATTGCAGACCCATTAACAGGGTCTAAAAATTGGACAGAAGTTAAGCAATTTAACTTAATGTTTGGTACTCAAATTGGGGCTTCTGCCGAAAGTTCTACTCAAGTTTATTTAAGGCCAGAAACAGCTCAAGGTATTTTTGTCAATTTCTTAAATGTACAGAAAACAGGTAGAATGAAAATTCCTTTTGGAATTGCACAAACTGGTAAAGCGTTTAGAAATGAAATTGTTGCAAGACAATTTATTTTTAGAATGCGTGAGTTTGAACAAATGGAAATGCAATTTTTTGTAAAGCCTGGTACACAAAAAGAGTGGTATGATGCTTGGAAGGAAACCCGTTTAAAATGGCATTTAAGTTTAGGAATGGGAGCCGAGAACTATCGTTTTCACGACCATGAAAAATTAGCCCATTACGCAGACGCTGCTGCAGATATCGAATTTAATTTTCCGTTCGGATTTAAAGAATTAGAAGGAATTCATTCTAGAACAGATTTCGACTTAAAAGCTCACGAAGAACATTCTGGAAAGAAATTACAATATTTCGACCACGAAGAGAACAAAAATTACACACCTTATGTAGTAGAAACTTCTATTGGTTTAGATAGAATGTTTTTAGCCGTTTTTTCTAATTCTTTACAAGAAGAAGCTCTAGAAAATGGTACAACAAGAACAGTTTTAAAGTTACCAGCAGTTCTAGCACCTTTTAAAGCTGCCGTTTTACCTTTAGTAAAAAAAGATGGTTTACCAGAAGTTGCAAGACAAATTATGGATGACTTAAAATGGGATTTTAATGTTTTTTATGATGAAAAAGATGCTGTTGGTAAACGTTATAGAAGACAAGATGCTGCAGGTACACCGTTTTGTATAACTGTAGATCACGATTCTTTAGAAGATAATTCTGTTACCATAAGGCATAGAGATACTATGGATCAGAAACGTGTTAAAATTTCTGATTTAAAGGATATTATAAAAGCAGAAGTAGATATTAAAACTTGGTTGCAAAAAATGTAATTAAATTTAACTATAAAGTATAAATACCTCATCTTAATCGATGGGGTATTTTACTTAGGTACAAGTACTAGAATTTATAAAAAGGGTAATTGCACGCTAAAATTAATGCTTGTTTTACATGAATTTTACAACTCTAAAAGGTGGAATCTGAAAAACCTATAATAGAGTAAGAAATTAAAAAAAACAATTTATTATGTCTGGAATTGCAAATATTGAAAGCGAAGTTACATTAGGAGGAGGTGCTCAGTTTTGGGTTTATGTTTCGCCACAAAATGATACGGTAAATGTTGTAAAAGGTTGGTCGGTTACCTTTTCTCAAGGAAGTTGGAGTGATACAATAACTTCAGAAAATCCTATAAAACAAATTAAAACTCCAAATTTATCAGGAGACTTTACTATTGAAGTTACTGCATTAAATACATCTACGACTCCACCTATGAGAGTTAATGTTCCTGCACAATCAGGTAGTAGAAATGTAATTGGTTGTAATTCTAATTGTGCATCTTTTGTTGGTTTAATAGCAGATGAAAAACCTTTAATGGGAGGTGTTAATGTGAAATTCTGGACAACTTGGGATGCTATGTGTGCTCAAGGTTAATCGATGTTTACTAAAGATTAAAAATCCGTTAGAAAGTAAATTCTAACGGATTTTTTTTATTTAATTTTTCTCTATAAAGTTGAAATAACAAAAGAGAAACTCAAACTATATTTTACATATGAGTGAGATATTTGTCTACCACGCTGTGGTCTACATCATTCCTGGCATTCCACCACCCATTGGAGGCATTCCACCACCAGCAGGCGCATCTTCTTTAATGTCTATTAAAGCACATTCTGTAGTTAAAATCATTCCTGCAACAGAAGCTGCGTTTTCTAAAGCAACACGAGTCACTTTTTTAGGATCGATAATACCAGCATCTAACATATTTACATATTGATCTGATTTTGCATCATAACCAAAGTCTTTTTTACCTTCTAAAACTTTGTTTATTACAACAGAACCTTCGCCACCAGCATTTTCTACGATAGTTCTTAAAGGAGCCTCAATTGCTTTATTAACAATTTGTACACCTGTAGTTTCGTCTAAGTTTTCTGTAGCTAATTTTTCTAATACTTTTTTAGCACGAACTAAAGCAACACCACCACCAGCAACTATACCTTCTTCTACAGCAGCTCTTGTTGCATGTAACGCATCATCAACTCTGTCTTTCTTCTCTTTCATTTCTACTTCAGAGGCAGCACCAACATATAAAACAGCAACACCACCAGCTAACTTAGCTAAACGTTCTTGTAATTTTTCTTTATCGTAGTCTGATGTTGTAGTTTCTATCTGCGCTTTTATTTGACTAACTCTTGTTTTAATAGTATCTGCATCACCAGAACCATTTACAATTGTAGTATTGTCTTTATCAATAGTAATACTTTCTGCAGTACCTAATAAATCTAAAGTTGCGTTTTCTAAAGAGAATCCTCTTTCTTCAGAGATTACAGTTCCGCCAGTTAAAATAGCGATGTCTTCTAACATTGCTTTTCTTCTGTCTCCAAAACCTGGAGCTTTAACAGCTGCAATTTTTAAACCACCTCTTAATTTGTTTACAACTA
>JAHDHO010000185.1 GCA_020631275.1 Polaribacter sp.
ACGAACACGCTCACGAGTTAAATCGAAAGTTTCACCAATTTCTTCTAAAGTCATCGGTTGGTGTTCACCTAAGCCGAAATATAATTTTACAACATCTGCTTCTCTTGGAGTTAATGTTTCTAAGGCTCTGTTAATTTCTATTCTTAAAGATTCGTGTAATAAAACTCTATCTGGGTTTGGTGACTCACCAGAGTTTAATACATCGTATAAATTTGAATCTTCACCTTCAATTAAAGGTGCATCCATAGATACGTGACGTCCAGAGTTTTTCATAGATTCTTTAACGTCATTAACAGTCATGTCTAATTTCTTAGCAATTTCTTCTGCAGAAGGCGGACGCTCGTTTTCTTGTTCTAAGAAAGCGTACATTTTGTTAATTTTATTAATAGAACCAATTTTATTTAAAGGTAAACGTACAATTCTAGATTGTTCTGCTAACGCTTGTAAAATAGATTGACGAATCCACCAAACGGCATAAGAAATAAATTTAAAACCACGAGTTTCATCGAAACGTTTTGCAGCTTTAATTAATCCTAAATTACCTTCGTTAATTAAATCTGGTAATGTTAATCCTTG
This sequence comes from Polaribacter sp., assembly GCA_020631275.1. Taxonomy (GTDB): domain Bacteria; phylum Bacteroidota; class Bacteroidia; order Flavobacteriales; family Flavobacteriaceae; genus Polaribacter. Next base: position 577 of record JAHDHO010000185.1, read on the forward strand.
GTTTTGATATTGTTTTGCTACAGAAACAACAAATCTTAAATTGGCTTTTGTTAATTTTTCTAGAGCTCTTTGGTCTCCGGCTTTAATTAACTGTGCTAATTCTACTTCCTCATCAGCAGTAATTAAGTCTACCTTTCCTATCTCTTGTAAATATTTGTCTAATGATGCAGTTTCTCTATTGGTAACCTGCTTGGTAATTTTAAGTTGTCTCATCTAAATTCTCTCTAACCTTTTTTTAAGGATTAATACTCTTGCTACAATTACTTATACGTAAGAAGTAATAATAATGTTACAAAAAGAAATAATTTTTTACAAAAAGATAATATAATACCATTCATCGATAAATATTTACCGTTTATCTTTTTAAAAAATTTACGTGTGACTTATTTATTTATTTAGTGTCATAAAACCAACCGAAGTGAATACGATAGAATTAAAAATTACAGATGAAGAATTAGTTTTCGAAATAGTTAGAACTAACAATACAGAATTATTTGCAACCTTATACGATAGATTTTCTACAGTTGTATATAATAAGTGTTATGGTTTTTCTAAAAGCAAAGAAGAGGCAGAGGATTTAATGCACGATGTCTTTGTAAGATTATTTGTAAAATTAAAAACTTTTAAAGGTAATTCTAAGTTTTCTACTTGGTTGTATTCTTTTACGTATAATTTTTGTGTAAATTATGTACAAAGAAACAGTCATAAGAAAAAAGAAAAAGTTACAATTGTAACAGATCAAATTAAAGAGAATAACGATTCTTTTGATGAAATAGAAGATGTTAGTTTATTGGAATTAAAATCTGCTAAACTAGCAAAGGCATTAGCTTTAATAGATCCTTCGGATAAAATGATTTTATTGATGAAATACCAAGATGAAAAGAGTATTAAAGAAATAAAAGAAATTTTAAATATAGGTGAAAGTGCAGTGAAAATGAGAGTTAAGCGAGCCAAAGCTAAGGTTGTAAAAATATACGAATCATTATAAGTAAATATGAGTAATCCATTCAAGAAAATTCTACCTAAACATAAAGTTTCCTCTAACGTTAAACACAAAGTTTTAGTAGATGTTAGAATGATTAAACATACTATTGAAATTGCAGACAGATACGTCTTAAAATACCCTAAAACATTAACTAATTTCTATATTAATTTAAAGTAGATTTTACTTTAAATAGCCCTCTACATTTAGAAATTTTTCCCATTTAAAACTTTAGTAAATTACATCCTATTATTAGTCAAGTTTAAATTAACTTAATTATTTGATTAATTTTTAGACATAGAAGGTTGTGGCTAAAATTAAAAGTTTTTTTTAACGGTAAAAGCTACATTTTATCACCTCTTAGAATTAAGCTAGTGAGCTTAAAATTACCCTAAATTCTCTTTTTTCAAAATACTAAATAGGTTAGTGAAACTTATTTTGTTAACTAGACAGGGTTTTTACCTTTATTTTTATCAAATACATCATTGTATTTTTAGTTTAGTTTTTTTACTAAAATTAACAACTAAAAAATTAATTTATAGCGAATTTATTTAGTTAAGTAAAGGTTCTTCTGTTAGCTTTAATAGAATAATGGCGTACTAAAGTTAAGATGATATATCAAACCAACTTGCATTGTTAATGCCCATTCATTGTTTTTATTTTCAAAAACTTCGGCTTTCAAACCATCTATTGTATCCGAAAAGAAATATGAATAATTGAATTGCGCAGATAAGTCTAATTTTTCTGTAAGTTTATATCTGGTACCCAATCCTATATTAAATGCGAAAGCTTCTCCGCTACCAATATCTAGAGAGTTTTCTTCTGTGTATTTTTTTGGTAATACAGCAATATCTTCTTGCCAATCTCCAAGGTCAGATTTTAAACTATTGTTATAAAATGAATACTGAATACCAAATGTAAAAAACGGATTGAAAGAAATATCTGTGTAAGGGTAAACAAATTCTTCTAGAGGTCTTAAAAAATATTCTAAATGCAAACCTAAATTTATCATCCTAATACTACCTTTCATAGCTCTTAGCTGTTCGCCACCATAACTTTGTTTAGAAGCCCAATAGCCATGATGTTCTAATTCGGTATTTTTTACATACTGAATTTCTGTTTTAACCATTAAGTGATTTCTCATTATATCATTAGGATCCCAACGCAATGTTCTGTTGAAAAAATGAAGATAATGAGCAACAGCAAAAGACATACCTTTGTTGTTATACTCGCTTCCAAAATGGTTTCTCTCACCGTAATCTGTTTGTAAACTAGTGGTGCCAACAAACCCACCTACGTCGTGTGTGTAATGTTGCGCCTTAAATTCTAGAATAAAAACAATTACAAAAATAATTGTTATAGGGGTTCTCAAGATTTAGGGGTCTTAAAAGTAAAAAAACAAAGATAAATAAATTTTTTACAGTTGCAAGGTTATTTTAAGTTTTTAACTGTGAATGTGTTACCTTCTAAAAAATAGTTAGCTCTTACTTTTAGCTCTTCTTGATAATAAATAATGTTTTCTGGCTTTTGTCTTAATAAAAAGTTTCCTGTGTCCCATTTTTTATTATTGTTTTTGTCAATTATAGCTCTAACCATATATGTATCGGGCACTAACAATGTAAAAACTAACTTTTCTGTTTTATTTAAATATCTTCTTTCTACAATTTTATCAAAGTCTTTACCTGTTAGTAGGTCAATAATTAAATTTTCTGAATCAGAATTTATTACGTTTAAAGTAATTTTACCATAATCTTCTAACTCGATGGTGTTAAAATTGTAATTTAAAGTATCGTTTTGAATATTGTAAATATCTGTAAAACTACCTGGTAATGCCTTAATATTGTAACTTTCTTTTTGATTTTTCTTAAAGATAAAACCAACCTTATTCTCTTTGCTAGAAACAAAGTTAGAATATTTTACATTTATCGAATCTTTGTTGGTAAATGTAATTTTACTAGTGTCTAATTTAATGATAGGATTGTTACTTTTTATGAAGAAAGTGTCTCTAAATTGTAGAGTACCACTTACAGAAGGCTTTAGTGTTAGAGAATCTAATTTTTTCTTTCTAAATTTAACTGTTACTGTATCGATAAAAATATCGTTTTTAACAAGAAAATTAAGCGAGTCTAATTCTAATGGTGTAAACCAATAGTTTAAAGTATCTTTTTCTAATTCGAATTTAGAGATACTTTTAAAATCTTCGGGAACTTTAGATAATAGAGAAACTTTAAAATCTTTTACCTCACCTTCGTATCCAAATTCTATTTTACCTTTTGTAATTTCTTTAGCTCTTTTAAAAGCATAAGATTGTTTTTCTTTAAAAAGTGTAATTGGGATATTAATAATACTATCTTTTGGTAATGTAATTGTGTCTGTATAAAAGCCAATTTTATCTAATTTAGGATTAAAAATATAATCGCTAGTAGATTCTTCTAGTGCCATTAAAAGATATTTTCCTTCTTTTAAATTTGTAAATCGAAAAGAGGTTGTGTCTATAGCAGTTGTTACATAATTTGGTTTTTGTTTGTAAATTATAGAATCTGTATAAGTACTGTCTAACTTATACAATACAACACTTGTATTTTTAGGTTTTTTGTTTAATAAAGCGTCTTTAATAGTTCCTGATGTTTCAAGAGAATCGATATAACTTCCTGTAGAAAAAATGTATTTGAATTGTTCTAATTGATTACTTTCATTATTATCTTCGATAGCATTACCAAAATTAAAAATATATGTTGTGTTTTTTGCTAAAGTATCTAAGATTTCTATTTTTAAAAACTT
>JAHDHO010000186.1 GCA_020631275.1 Polaribacter sp.
AATGCTGCAGCAATGGCTAAAGAATTTGTAGCTAAAGGGTATAATATTATTTCTGGTGGTACAGATAACCATTGTATGTTAATAGATTTACGTAATAAAAATATTTCTGGTAAAGATGCAGAAATAGCTTTAGGTAAAGCAGATATAACAGTTAATAAAAACATGGTTCCTTTTGATGATAAATCTCCTTTTGTAACTTCTGGTATTAGAGTTGGTACACCAGCAATTACAACAAGAGGTTTAAAAGTAGAAGACATGAAAGCTGTTGTAGATTTTATAGATGAAGCTATAAATAATGTAGATAATGAAGAGGCTCTGCATGATATAGGTGAACGTGTTTCTGATATGATGAGCGCAAGAAGATTATTTGTAATGTAATTTTCTTTTAATATTTATAAAAAAAGCATCAAGAATGACCTCTTGATGCTTTTTTTATGTTTTTTATTTAAAAGGAGGTTTTACCAACTTTTAACTTCTTTTTCTATTTTTTCACGAGTTTCACCGTATTTTTCTTGAATTTGACCAACCAGTTTATCAAATTTACCTTCTGTTTCGGTAGAATTATCATTGGTAATATTACCAAATTCTTCTTTAAACTCACCTTTTATTTGTTTCCACTTACCTTCGTTTGTATCTGTATTCATAATATCTGTTTTATATACTATTTCTAGTATTGGTTAATATTAGTACAAATTTAAAGAGTTTATATACAGTTTATTGCCGGTATCAATTAAAAGAATAACTCATATGAAATGTTAGTTGTCTTTTTCAGAATTTTGAATTTTATCAGCTACCTTATTATTGTCATCAGTAGCACTATGAACTTGATCTTTTAGTTTGTCTTTATCTTCTCCTTTCAATCTATCTTTATTGCTATCAGTATCTTTATATCCTTTTTTTACAGTTCCTTTTAAAGGATGTAAACCTCTTTCATGAACATCTCCAGAGTTTCCTTTTGTTACATTTTCGGCACTTGGTCTTTCTTTATTTGACATACTATTTTTGTTTTAAGTTATAATAGATCAAAATTAATTTTATAAGAACAGATACATTAACTAATAAAGATTAAATAGTAACTCAAAAGAAATAAAATTAGATTTCTTTAGAGCGTTCTAATAAATTCTTTGGAATAGATTTTTTGGCTTTAGCGCCCATTTCTTTTAATTTCTGTACACTTTTAATAAGGTTTCCTCTACCATCTACTAATTTGTTCATGGCATTAGAATATTCCTTTTTACTGTCATCAATTTTTTTACCAATGCCAATTAAATCATTTAATAGACCTTCAAATTTATCATATAAAGCACCAGCTTGTCTCGCTATTTCAAGTGCATTTCGTTGTTGTTTTTCATTATTCCACATAGTATCTATTGTACGTAAAGTAGCTAATAGGGTAGAAGGTGTAACAATAACAATATTTTTGTCGAAAGCTTTATTATATAAATGCGTGTCTTCATTTAAAGCTATAGCAAAAGCGGGTTCTATAGGAATAAAAAGCAATACAAAGTCTGGAGATTCGATTTTATACAAGTCTTCGTATTTTTTATCACTTAATTGCGAAATGTGTCTTTTTAAAGAGTTTACATGTTCATTTAAGAAAGTTTGTTTTAAATTTTTGTCTTCTTCATTTACGTGTTGTTCATAAGCTACTAAAGAAACCTTAGAGTCAATAATCATTTTTTTATTATTAGGTAAATGTATAACAACATCGGGTAAAACCCTTTTTCCATCATCATTGGTAAAGCTTTGCTGAACAAAATATTCTCGATCTTTTTCTAAGCCAGATTTTTCTAAAACTCGTTCTAAAACAAGCTCTCCCCAATTACCTTGAACTTTATTATCTCCTTTTAAGGCTTTTGTTAGGTTGATGGTTTCTTTACTCATTTGAAGGTTTAGCTCTTTTAAGCCAAGAATTTGCTGACGTAAAGCTGCATGATAATCAATGCTTTCTTTATGAGTTTTTTCAACCTTATCTTCAAATCCTTTAATTTTTTCTTGTAGAGGATTTAATATATTTTGAATATTCTCTTTATTCTGAACCGTAAATTTATTCGATTTTTCATCTAAAATTTTATTCGCTAAATTTTCAAATTCTTTTGTGAATTTCTGCTGTAAATTCTCAATTTCTTCTTTGTTTTCTGCTAATTTTTGTTGCAAATTATCAATTTCAGATTCTTGTTTTGACGTTATAGTGATAAGTCTTTCTTTTTCTTGTTGATTATTTTTTAATTCTTGCTGATTTTCTATAAAGTTATTTTCTAAAGTTTCTTTAGATTGAGATAACCTAATAGATCTTTCTTCTAACGTAGCATTTTCTTTTTCTAATATAGATTTTTCTTTCTCAAAATTAATTTTTGAAATTAATTTTCCAATAAAAAGGCCAATAATTAAAAAAAACACTGCAATTATTAAGTATATGATTATTTCTGTCATCATGTCGAATTAAGTCCTTAAATTTATCATTTATAAAAAGAACAAAAAACCTTTACTTTAGGTTTTTGTAAACAATTAACTTATTAGAGCTATTTGAAAACATTATCTAAATTTATTTTACATACTATTTTGGGTTGGAAAATTAAAAATGGTTTTCCGAAAGAGCCAAAAAAATATATTGTAATTGCAGCACCACATACTAGCTGGGTAGATTTTCCTATAGCAATTTTAACAAGAATGAGTCAAGAAATGATGATTCATTTTATAGGGAAAAGCTCACTTTTTAAATGGCCGTTTGGTTATTTTTTTAGAATTCTAGGTGGTACTCCGGTAGATAGATCTAAAAGTAATAATATGGTTGATGCAGTCATTAAAATTTTTAATTCTAAAGAAGAATTTAGATTAGGAATTTCACCTGAAGGAACTCGTAAAAAAGTAGAAAAATGGAAAACAGGATTCTATTATATTGCAAAAGGAGCAAATGTGCCGATAGTTATGGCAACGTTAGATTTTGAAAATAAGACAGTTAAAATTTCTGAACCTTATTACCCAACGGACCATTTAGAGAAGGATTTTGATAATTTTAAGAGTTTTTTTAAGAATATTAAGGGGAAAAACCCTGAATTATTTTAAAGAATGTAGTTTTAGTAAATAAAATTCACTAAGTTTGTATTAGTAAATAGTTTTTAATAGAGATTAGGGGCTTTATTATTAAAAATTTACTTTATAGCATATGCTATGATATAAGTCTCTAGGCAACTAGAGACTTTTTTTATGTATTTTTTTCTACAACTTTTTCTGCTATTCCAATAATTACTTCAGTAGCTTTTACCATAGATTCTACAGGAATATATTCGTATCTTCCGTGAAAATTATGACCGCCAGCAAAAATATTTGGGCATGGTAATCCTTTGTATGATAATTGAGAGCCATCTGTACCACCTCTTATCGGTTTTATAATGGGCGTAATTTTTAGATCTTTCATTACCTCTTCAACCAAATCTACAATATGCATTACAGGTACAATTTTTTCTCGCATATTAAAATATTGATTTTCTATAGAAACTTCAATTAAATCTTGTCCCAATCTTTCATTAAAATCAAAAGCAATTTTTTGCATTAAATATTTCCTTTTTTCAAATAAATCTAAGTCATGATCTCTAATAATATATTCTAAAACTGTTTTTTCAACATTACCAGACATGTCATGTAAATGAAAAAAACCTTCATAATCGGTTGTTTTTTCTGGTACTTCTTCTTGCGGAATAGCAGCCATAAAATCATTCGCAATTTTTAGCGAATTTATCATTTTTCCCTTTGCATAACCGGGATGAACAATTTTACCGGTAATAGTAACTTGTGCACTTGCAGCATTAAAATTTTCAAATTCTAGTTCTCCAATTTGACTTCCATCCATGGTGTAAGCCCATTCTGCGTCAAATTTATTTACATCAAATTTGTGTGCTCCTTTACCAACTTCTTCATCTGGGGTAAAGCAAATTCTAATTTTACCGTGCTTAATTTCTGGGTGTTTAATTAGATATTCCATGGCAGTAACAATTTCTGTTACACCTGCTTTATCGTCGGCACCCAATAAAGTTGTACCGTCTGTAGTAATTATAGTTTGACCTTTATATTGAAGTAGGTCTTCAAAATAATCTGGAGATAATACGATTTTTTTTTCTTCATTTAAAAGAATATCATTTCCTTGGTAATTTTCTACTATTTGTGGTTTTACGTTTTTACCAGTAAAATCTGGACTAGTATCAATATGCGCAACAAAGCCAATTGTAGGTACTCGATGTTCAATATTACTTGGCAAAGTTGCCATTATGTA
>JAHDHO010000187.1 GCA_020631275.1 Polaribacter sp.
TGACTTTATCGGCATCAGCACTGTACCAACTTACCGCATTTAAAATGGCTTTTTTATCTGCTGCAGAAAGGTCTAGCTTTTGGGCTTTTACTTCAGCATCTACTTCGGCTTTAAAATCATTAAAATTGGTATACAATTTATCTCCAAATACATTTTGTAAGGCTTTGGCATTGGTTACTAAGCGTAAATGCTTAGCCCAAGTGGTAGGTTTACACAATTTGGTTTTATTGGCAGACGATAGATTGAGCTCGTTTTTTTCGCACCATGCTAATAATTCGGCTTCATGTTGTTTTATATTAGTATATATGCTGTCTCCAAAGGTTTCAAACGCATATTGCATGGGTTCTTGTAACACTCTATCGTAACGTAAGGCTTCTATACGCTCGTTGGTAAATTGTGCTTTTAAGCGTTTTGGGCGTTCTATGGTGGCTTTGTAATAGCCAAAATCTGCATTATCGAATACCTGCGCAGCAATACCTTGCTCGCCTTCACGTTCGGCAACGCTCATGTTGGTATAGGTGTTTACAATTTTGGTAATGTGTTTTGGTGCAAACTCACAGTTTTTGTTTCCTAAATTTTTACGTAGTTTTCTATATAATTGTCCTGCATCAATCAATTGCACTTTACCTTTACGGTTGGCAGCTTTGTTGTTACTTAAAATCCAAATATAGGTGGTAATGCCTGTATTGTAAAACAGGTTGTTGGGTAATTGCACAATAGCTTCTAACCAATCGTTTTCTATAATGTGTCTACGGATGTTGCTTTCACCACCACCTGCATCTCCTGTAAACAGACTACTACCATTATGTACCGAAGCAATACGTGTACCTGTAGTACTTTGGTGTAAAGGTTTCATTTTAGAAACCATTTCCATTAAAAATAGTAATTGCCCATCCGAAGAACGTGGAATGGCATCTGCTTCTTCTTCAACTCCCCAATAGTTTTTTAAACTGATTTGAAAACGTGGGTCGATGACGTCTTTACCATCTTTGATATATTTTTGCTCACTAGACCATGATTTTCCGTAAGGCGGATTGGATAACATAAAATCGAAAGATTTGCCTGCAAACTCGTCTGTAGATAAGGTAGAACCTACTCTGATGTTTTCAGGATTATTACCCTTAATCATCATATCAGACTTACAAATGGCGTAGGTTTCGTCGTTAATTTCTTTTCCGTACAAATACACGTCACCCATCGCTTTAATAGCACCTTCTTCGTCTTTAATAAAGTTTTGTGCCTCTGTAAGCATACCACCAGACCCACACGCAGGATCGTAGATAGTCATTACAGGTGGTAGGTTGTCTTTTATAGGGTCGAAGATAATGTGCGTCATTAAATCAATCACTTCACGTGGTGTAAAGTGTTCTCCTGCTTCTTCGTTATTTTCTTCGTTGAATTTTCTGATTAGTTCTTCAAAGACATACCCCATTCCTAAATTAGATAGTGCTGGTAATTTTCTGCCTTCTGGATCTTCTTTTTCAAAAGGTGTTAAGTTGATGTAAGACGAAGTAAATTTTTCTAAAACATCAAGTAATACATCTTTGGTTGCCATATGGCGCACTTGACTACGTAGTTTAAATTTCTCGATGATTTCCTTTACATTAGGACTAAAACCGTTCAGATAATCTTCAAAATTGGCTTGTAATATTTGTTGGCTATTGGTAGCGGTATCTTTTAGTTTTTGAAGCGTCCAGGTGCTTACGTTATAAAACACATAACCCGAAGCTTCACGTAAACCTGTTTCATCCCATTCGGTAAAACCCGCTTCGTCTCGTTGGAATGCTAATTCTTCTAAAACAGCATCTTTTGTTGGTTCTAAAAGTGCGTCTAAACGACGTAAAACAATCATTGGCAAAATAACGTCGCGGTATTTACCACGAACGTAAACATCTCTAAGGCAGTCGTCTGCAATAGACCAAATAAAAGATACTAATTTATTGTGTACGGATTTATTCATAAAATTGGATATATATTTAGTATCAAAGTTTCCTTTGATAGTAATAGCGTTTTTTTTGAGGCTTAAAAATAGTTTTTTATTATGAAATAACATTACGGTTTTACGTAATAGTTTGTTAATTTACAGACATAATTATTGCATCAAAAACCACTTTCAAAAGCAGTTTTTACACTACTAATCCCATTAAACAAATGCTATTTCTCTATAAAAAAGCGCGTTATCAAAGTATTAAAAGTGTCTTTAGACGCAAATTTCACTGCATCAGGGTGCAATTACTACCGCATCAGGGTGCAACTTTTACTCCACCCTACTCCGATAAAAGTTGCGTACGTACGCAGTGAGCGTTGTTTTTGGGCAAAAAAAATCCCAATAACCGAAGTTATTGGGATTTTTAAAAATTACTTGATGTTTACACCTAGTAATTACAAAAGCGCACTAGGTTGTTCTAGAAAACTTTAAGTTTTTAAGCATCGTTCTTAACTTTACCGCAGGTCTAAAAAGAATGCGTGTATTGGTAATGCCTTCTGCAGAAACTTCTCCTTCTGTTTCAAAGCCTTTCGAGCTTAAACTTATTTGAAAGTTTCCTAATTTACCCAAACGCACAATACGTCCTTGTTTTAACTCTCTAATAATATTTACCTCTAAGATGTTTAACAGCGACAAACAATCACTTTCCGACAGTGCCGATTGTTCAGAAATCATTTCTGCTAACGTTTCAAAATCTACGCTACCATTGGCAACTACAGCTGCGTAATATTTTGCGTCTAATGTTCTATCTTGAGGATTTTTCCTCTCTATTGTTTTGAACTTAATGCTCATTTTTAATATATTTAAAATTACAATTCTTCTTACAACCTTTGTTTTTAGAGGCACTTGCAAGGCGATTCCTCTTTGTGTACGCTTTTAAAACTCTGCAATAGCATGCCCAACCACATGCGTTTTAATGTAGTTAAACCATAAGTAAACCAATTACTTACAGGAGTTGTACGCTAAAAAATTAAGTCATGTGTTTACCAGGTTGCAGTCTGTTGTACTGCTTTATTTTTAATAAAATAAATTTGGTAAGCTTAAAGAAGAATTGTAATTTTGATGTGCAGAAAAAAACACAAATACTTCTTAAAGTGTTACCGTTTTAAAAAAGTCTTAGAAACAACAGTTTTCTTAGACTTTTTTGTTTTTGTAAAGATATTACATCTGTTACTGCTGTTAAAACAATTTTATAAACAGCTTATTGACAAAAACATAGTTGTAATGTTCTTGGTGTAAAACTAAAACTTTTTCTGATGTGAAAAATTCGCAATACAAAGTTTTATTTTAAAGTTATTCACTTTTTTAAAATTTTGCTTCCTTTTAAAACAGCCTAAAAAACTAAATTACAACGAGTTGTAAAACTAAAACTTTTTTCTTATTTAGAAAGAAATACTTATTCCCAAATCCCTTGAAGTTTTTAACAAAAAGTACAAATTCACTATAAATACACCTTGTTGCTTTTATCTGAGCGCTAAAAACTTTAATTTTGTAAACGATGCCTTAAGCTAGTAATCTTGTAAAGTGTAAGGTCTTTTATAGAGTACAGACCAATTGCTTACAAGCACAAATAGCGAAGTAAAAAACACATGAACAAGTACCTAGAAATTTTTAAAAATTCGTATTCCGATTATTGGAACTACATCAAACAATCGGTTCTTTTACAACTGAATTGGGAGAATTATTTCTACGGATTGATTTTAATTTCTTTACTTGTTTGGGGTTTGGAGGCAATTTTTCCTTGGCGCAAGCACCAGTCTTTGTTTCGAAAAGATTTTTGGCTAGATACGTTTTACATGTTTTTTAATTTCTTTTTATTAAACTTACTGGTATTAATTGCTTTATCGAATGCCGCTGCCGCAATTTTTAATGATATTTTAGGCGTTGTAGGGTTGTCTATTGCCAATTTTCAGGTCTTAGAACTCAATACCTTGCCGTTTGCTTTGCGCATTTTTATCTTTTTTATTGTAATTGATTTTGTGCAATGGTGCACGCACAGATTATTGCATCGTTTCGAGTTTCTGTGGAATTTTCATAAGGTACACCACTCGGTTAAAGAAATGGGCTTTGCAGCACATTTGCGTTACCATTGGATGGAGCCCGTAGTATACAATTCTTTAAAATACATTCCGTTAGCTATTATTGGTGGTTTTACCGCACAAGATGTGGCATTTGTCCATTTTTTTAATATTACCATTGGGCATTTAAACCATGCGAATATCAATTGGG
>JAHDHO010000188.1 GCA_020631275.1 Polaribacter sp.
AGATTCTCTAATTTCTTCTAAAGTAGAACCAGAACCACCATGAAATACAAAATCGATATGATTATGACCTACATTGTACTTTTCTGAAATAAATTCTTGAGAATTCTTTAAAATCTTTGGAGTTAATTTTACGTTACCAGGCTTATAAACACCATGTACATTTCCAAATGCAGCGGCAATTGTAAATTGTGGCGATACTTTTAATAATTCTTCGTAAGCATAAGCAACTTCTTCAGGTTGCGTATATAATTTAGAAACATCAACATCAGAATTATCTACACCATCTTCTTCACCTCCTGTAATACCTAACTCTATCTCTAAAGTCATACCCATTTTACTCATACGAGCTAAATAAGTTTTACAAATTTCGATATTCTCTTCTAATGGCTCTTCAGATAAATCAATCATATGAGAACTGTAAAGAGGCTTACCAGTTTCTTCGAAATGTTTTTCAGAAGCATCTAATAAACCATCTATCCAAGGTAATAATTTCTTTGCACAGTGATCTGTATGTAAAATAACCGGAACACCGTAAGCAACAGCTAATTCATGTACATGCTTTGCTCCTGCAATACCACCAGCAATTGCTGCTTTTTGCCCTTCATTAGACAATCCTTTTCCTGCTTGAAATTGTGCTCCTCCGTTAGAAAACTGAATAATAACAGGTGCATTTAAATCTCTTGCAGTTTCTAAAACACCATTAATTGTATTAGAACCAACAACATTTACAGCTGGTAATGCAAAACCTTTTTCTTTTGCAAGTTTAAAAATTTCTTGAACTTCTTTACCTGTAGCAACTCCAGGTTTTATGTTGTGACTCATAATATATTATTTTAATTAGTTGTTTCTTAATTTCTTCAAAAATACTAAAAATAGGTACTTATTTCTTTGATGAAACCATAAAATAACGAAAACGTTATAGACTTTTTGTGATTTTTTTAAAAAGGATAATTAATACCTATATTGTAAACTGCACTTGCAAAATTGTAATTTTTAAACCACTTATCACCTTCTAAATAAGGTTCGTACGTTTTAAAACCAACATCAAATCTTAATACAAAGAAATTTAAATCGTATCTAACTCCCATACCAGAACCTATTGCGATATCTTTTAAAGAAGATAAACTATTAAATTTAGCGTCTTGGTCTACAAACTCTGCATTAGAAATATCCCAAATATTACCAGCATCTACAAATAAGGCTCCTTTAAAACTTCCAATTAAATTAAATCGATATTCTGCACTAGATAAAAACTTTAAACTACCAACATTAAATTCTAAACCACTATTTCTACTTCCAGGACCTAACTCATAGGTTTGCCACGCTCTAATATCATTAGAACCACCTGCAAAATAACTTCTTGTAAATGGAATATCAGAATTATCGTAGGTTAAAATGGCACCTAAAAAAGTTCTGAATCCAAACACAGAATTTAATCCAACATCCCAAAACTTCTTATACTCTAAATCTGTTTTAAAATATTGAGCTAAAGGAATCTTTAAAAATGTTTTTTTTCCATTGGCATTATAATCCTTAGAAAATAAACCTAAAATATTACCCGAATTTGAAACCCTTAATTTAAAAAATGAAAAATTATTGTCTTTAAAATCTGATTGACTATTATACGTAAATGAATATGCTAATGTGGGAATTAAAAAATCTGAAGTAACTATATTATACCTGTTTTGAATGTTTAAAACGGTATTAAAATCGTTTGAATTCGTATTTCTAAAACCAGCATTAGAAGCAACACTTCTTATAAATCTTAAAGATTCTGATGCTTGATTTTCTAAATCTGTAGCCAATGGAAAAAATGACGTATTGTTTTCTTGATCGTAAATTTCTGCTACATTATTTAAGTTTGTAAATTCTGAACCATAAATATCAAAAAAGCGATTTACATTTAAATTTTGAATGTATTGTGTATTAAAAATCTCTAACTGAATGGTTTTTTTACTGTTGTATTGCCACTTATAATCAGATAAAATTGTAAAAGTTTGCCTATCTAAACCAATGTTTTTCTGAAAACTTGACCCTAAAGAAAATAATGTTCTTGGAGACATTCTTTTTGGCACTAATTTATCTAAACCAAAAGGTGCGACCAATCTAGGGAATTCTAAAGAGGCATCTGCACCAATCTCCCAACCTGGGCCATTATTAGCATTAAAATAAGAACCTAAAAAAGAAAACTTTAATAATTCTGCTCCTTTAAATGCATTTCTATTGGTTAGAGAAAACTTTGCAGAAGAACCAATATTTCTAATATTAGAATGTGTTAGTTCTGTTTCGAAACCTAAAGTATATTTCTCTTTTGGTGATAGAAAAATATCCATTTTTAATTCATCATCTGTACCATCTATAGGGCTAAACGATATATTAGTAGATTTAAAGTTTTTAAGTGATTTTAAATGATTTCTTGTTAAATTACTTAATGTGTCTTTATAAACATCACCAGATTTAAAAAAAATAGATTGCGATAAATATTTAGGATTGTATTTTAATTTATCAATTGCTAAAAAATTAATTCCGTTATAATGTACCGAATCTTTAAATACCTCTTCTTTCTTTGTGTAAGAATAATCTGTAACTACATTAATCTCAGTAACTTTATGTACTTTATAATCTTTTTTCTCGTAAATACCATCTTTTTCTTTAAACCTATCTTTAGCAATTAAAAACTCTACATTGGTTTTATGATCTGTTCTTGTAGAATCTACATAAAAACCAAGTGCCGATTCAGAAAAATAATAAATTCCGCTATTTTTAAATAACTTTACAACATTACTAGCTTCTTTTCGAAATACTTTATCGTTATATTGATTACCACTTACTAACAAAGATTTTATTTTCGAATCTCTATAAATTGAGTCTAAAACTGGAGATTCTATTTTAAGTTTAATAGAATCTAATAAAGTAGGTTGGCCTTTATCTATATAATAACTAACGGTTGCTTTTTTATCGATAGAATCTCTATCGATTACCGTATTAATTTTAGAATTAAAATAACCTTGGGTTTTATAAAAAGCCCATAAATTATCGGCTGTTCTATTTACTTTACTTTCACTTAAAATTACAGGCGCATCATAATTTAAAAACCAATTATTTAAATTGATAAAAGCATTTGCGTAAGCAATACTCTGTTTTTCTGAAAAAACATTTTTTATAAAATTATATTTATTAGGATGTTTTAAACCCCATTCTGATGGAGTTTTGGGCTTATTATGGTTTCCTATATTATGAAAGTACAATCCAAAAGGTAAACCTAAAAGACGCGGATTTGGTTTTTGAAGTACATACTTTTGTAAATCTGCACTTTTATTTTTTACACTATCAACAAAAATATAATTTTGTGTTAGCATCTGCTTATCTTCGGCAACATGTTTTGTAGAATTACAAGCTGTCAAAAATAAAATAAGTAAAAAGTAAAAAGAAAGTTTTTTCATTACTTTAGCAATACATTTAATATCAAAAATAGTATTTTTCAACGGTTTATTTCTAATTAGACACAATTAATGAGCATCTCAAAAAATCAATTAAAATTAATAACAAGTTTATCACAAAAAAAGTATAGACAAAAGCATAATTTATTTATTGCAGAAGGTATAAAAGTGGTAAACGAATTATTAAATTCTTCTTTTGAAGTAGCAACATTATTCTGCACTAATGATTATGACGCAAATCTTCCGGAAGATAAAATTGTTAGAATTGAAGAAACCGATTTAAAAAAAATAAGTTCTTTAAAATCGCCTAATAAAGTTTTAGGACTGTTTAAAATACCGAAACTAAATACTATAAACAACTCTGGCTTAATGGTAGCTTTAGACGCCATTAATGATCCTGGTAATTTAGGAACAATTATAAGACTTTGCGATTGGTACGGAGTTATACAACTAATTTGTTCTACGGATACTGTAGATTGTTATAATCAAAAAGTTGTACAAGCTTCTATGGGTTCTTTAACTAGAATTGCTATAAACTACGTTAATTTAGAAACTTTCTTAAACGAAACACATTTACCGACTTATATTGCTGATATGGATGGTGATAATGTGTATAAAACACAGTTACCCGCAGAAGGAATTTTAATTATGGGAAATGAGGCTAATGGTGTTTCTAATAAAATTAAAACATTAATATCTAATAAGATTTCTATACCAAGATTTGGAGAGGTACAAGAAACCGAAAGC
>JAHDHO010000008.1 GCA_020631275.1 Polaribacter sp.
TTTTATCGATCAATCTCAGTCGTTAAACTTATTTATGAAAGATCCTGATTTTGCGAAGTTAACTTCAATGCACTTCTATGCTTGGAAGAGTGGATTAAAAACAGGAATGTACTACTTACGTACAAAATCTGCAGTAAACGCGAAGCAATTCACATTAAATGTAGAGAAAAAATCGGATACAATAGAAGATAAACCGATGAGTGCAGCAGAATTTAAAGCAATGGTAGATGCTTCTAAAAACGGAGCACCAGACGACGATTGCTTAATGTGTGGTTCTTAATTTTTGATAAAATATAATCAATAAGAGAAGTCGAAAGGCTTCTCTTTTTTTATTGTATTTTCGAAGAAATTTTAAAATGAAGAAAGCTTTTTTATTATCGGTAGTAGTTTTAATCTCTTTTTCTTGTAAAAAAGGTAAAGAAGTAGATACGCAAAAAATTAATAAAGAAACTTCAGAAACATTTATCAATTTTGATAAATATACTTTTAACACAACAGAGAATACTAGAGAAAAAATAACCTTATCTAAAGAAAGTATGTATATTTTAGATTTTTGGTATTTAGAATGCGAGCCGTGTGTAAAACAACATAAAGAGATTAGAGAATATCAGCATATACTTGCTAAAAACAATATAAAAGTCATTGGTATTTCTATTGATAGAAGCCAGAAAAACTGGAGAAATTATTTAAAAAAACATCAATATAACTGGCAAAATTACAATCAGTTTCAAGAAGAAAATGATTTAAAATACGACTTAAATATTAAATTTTTTCCAAGATATTATTATGTAAATGATAAAGGATTTATTTTGCGAAAATTTAATTCCTTCAAGCAAGTAATCAATTATTTAAAAATAAAAAAATAGCCCTAAAATTAAAGTAGAATGAACTGGGAACAACTCCTTTCTTTAAAGCGCTTTGGCGATACTCAAAAAAGACCTAGAATTGCACAAGATGAAACACGATTAGGTTTTGATGTAGATTTTGACAGAATTATTTTTTCATCTGCATTTAGAAGTTTACAAGACAAAACACAAGTAATTCCGTTATCTGAAACAGATTTTGTACATACGCGTTTAACGCATAGTTTAGAAGTATCTGTAGTTGGTAGAACGCTTGGTAGAAGAGTTGGTAAAGCCTTATTAGAGCGTCATCCTAACTTGGTAGATTTAGGTTACACTTTTAATGATTTTGGTGCAATAACTGCCGCTGCGTCTGTTATGCACGATATCGGGAATCCGCCATTTGGTCATTCAGGAGAAAAAGCAATTGGCGAGTATTTTAAAACGGGTAAAGGTGTAAAATATAAAAATGAACTGTCGGATAAAGAATATCAAGATTTGA
Organism: Polaribacter sp.; assembly: GCA_020631275.1. Classification (GTDB taxonomy): domain Bacteria; phylum Bacteroidota; class Bacteroidia; order Flavobacteriales; family Flavobacteriaceae; genus Polaribacter. The sequence continues at coordinate 1,345 of JAHDHO010000008.1, forward strand.
TCGATTTTGAAGGAAATGCAAACGGATTTAAAATTTTAACCGAATCTAGAAAAGGAATTTCTGGTGGTTTAAGATTAAGTTATGCAACCTTGGGCGCATTTTTAAAATATCCTAAAGAGAGTCTTCCTAAAAAGCCAACAAACCATATTGTAGATAAAAAATATGGCTTTTTTCAATCAGAAAAAGAAGCATTTTTAGATGTAGTAAAAGATTTAGGAATGCTCGAAAAAAAATCTGATGGTATTTCTTTTTTCAGACATCCTTTAGCTTATTTAGTTGAAGCTGCAGATGACATTTGCTACACAATCATAGATTTTGAAGACGGAATAAACCTTGGCTTAATAGACGAAGAATTTGCTTTAGAATACATGATTAAATTGGTAAAAGATACAATCGATATCAAAAAGTACCATTCTTTACAACATAAAACTGATAGAGTTAGTTATTTAAGAGCTTTAGCAATTGGTGTTTTAATTAATGAAGCAGTAACGATCTTTTTAGACAACGAAGAGGCAATTTTAAATGGTACGTTCGAAAAATCTTTACTCGACAAGTGTAAGTTTGAGGCTCAAATTAACGACATAATTAAAATAAGTGTTTCTAAAATATACAAAAGCACAGAAGTGGTAGAAAAAGAGGTTGCTGGGTATAGAATTATTGCAGATTTATTAGATGTTTTTGTAACAGCTTTAAATAATAAGTTTGACGGTTGCTCATCAAATTTTGACAACTTGGTTTTAAATTTATTGCCAGAAGAATACAAAACAGAAACAACTAATTTGTATGATAGGATTATGCAGGTTTGTAGTTATGTTTCTAGAATATCAGATAGTTACGCCATACGAGTACATAAAAAACTAACTGGTAATATTATGTAGTAAATTATATAATTATTAAATTTAATTCCTTTTTAAAATAGGTTTAAGTATGAATAAAAAATTAGGTTTTTCTATTATAGTAATAATTAGCTTATTAATTTTTATGTTTTATGTTGATAACTCACAAGTAACTTTTGAAAATAAAAAGAAAGAGTATGTTGAATACATACTAAATCATCCTTATACTAAAAGAGCTCCTTTAACTTCAGAAGAAATAAAAGCATTACCAAAAAAAGATCGACCAGATTTAGCATTTGAGCAAGATTTTTTAAGAACTATGGATCCGAAGACCAAAAAGTTGCATCAAGATAGATTGGTAAAAGCTTTAAAATATGGTAAAAAGATAAAACAAGAATCTAGCTCTAAATCTGCAACAACTTTTAATTGGGAGTCTAGAGGTCCAAAAACTGTAGCAGGAAGAGTTAGAGCATTAATGTTTGATCCTAATGACACCGAAAGTAAGCGAGTATTTGCTGGTGGGGTTAGTGGTGGAATTTGGAAAAATGAAGATATTACAGATGAAAATTCATCGTGGGTTATGGTGAATTCTGATATGACAAACTTTGCTGTTTCGGCTATGACATATGATCCAGTTCAAAACAATACATTTTATGTTGGTACTGGAGAAGGTTGGGGAAATGCAGATGCAGTAAATGGTGCCGGAATCTGGAAAACAACCGACGGAGGTTTAACTTGGAATAATTTACCATCAACTACTAACTTCGAATATGTTTATGACATAATTGTTAGAAATGAGAATGGGATTGGTGTTATTTATGCAGCAATGCAAGATTTAGAAAATAATTTTTCTGAGGGTACAGATTTATTTAGATCTGTTGATGGAGGAAATTCTTGGTCTATAGTTTCTACAGAACCAATTAGAGATTTAGAATTGTCATCAGATAACAAGATTTGGGCAGGTACTGCATCAGGATCTATATTATCATCATCAAATGGTGTAGTATTTACATCTAATTATAGCTCTTCTTTACCATCTTCAGGTAGAGTAGAGTTATCTACAGCAAAATCAAATTCTAATGTAATATATGCCCTAATTGCATCTAGAATAGAGAATTCAAATAGTCCCGATACATTTGTAACTGGCTTAGGAGAAATTGTAAAAAGTATAGATGCAGGAGTAACATTTACCAACTTAGATGAACCCTCAGATACTAGAGATTCTTCGATACCAAATGATGATTTTACAAGAGGACAAGCCTGGTATGACTTAATTATTGAAGTAAACCCAACAAATGAAAATGAAGTTTATGTTGGAGGTGTTAATACTTTTAAAAGCACAAATGGCGGAGTTTTATGGTCCAAAACTTCTAGTTGGGACAGTCGTTTTGACAACTCTGTAAGTTATGTACATGCAGACATTCATAATATTGTTTTTAGACCAAGTTATAATCAATTATTAATAGCTACAGATGGAGGCATTTTTTATTCTCCTGATAACCAAAAGAATGCTAATCAAAATTCAATATTTCCAAGAAATCTTAATTTAAATATAACTCAATTTTATTCAGCTGCGATAGATCCTGTAAACTCAAATGGTTTTATGGGAGGAGCGCAAGATAATGGTACAATTTATTTATTTGAACCGGGTATCAGTAATTCTTTAGAAGTTTTAGGTGGCGACGGCGGATTTAGTTTTATAGATCAAACGGCAGTAAATGCAACAGAAAGCATTTATTATATAGCTTCTACACAATTTAATGTAAGTTATCTGTATGATTCTTCTTTTCCTGCCACAGACTATATAACTTTAGTTAATAATAGAGATTCTGGCAATTTTATAAATGCATCAGATTATGATGATGAAAATAATATCTTCTATTCTTTTAATGATAATAATGAAATTACAAGAGTTACTTTAAAAGGCGATTTTGAAAACCAAGGTTTTAGAGATAATTTTAATGGTGTACAAGATATAATTTCAACACCTCTTTTTGGGAATTCTGATGTAACACATATTAGGGTTTCTCCTTACAATATAGCTGCTAGAAAAGTATTTTTTGGTACGGTTACTGGTAGACTTTTAATTTTTGATAGTACAGATGAAAGTTTTCAGATAATTAATGAACCATCGAATGTGTTTGGTGCAATTTCTTGTATAGAACTAGGTGCTTCCGACGATGAAATTCTGCTAACATATTCTAATTACGGAGTAAAAAGTGTTTGGTATACTATTGATGGTGGAGATAACTGGAAGGATGTTGAAGGTAATTTACCTGATATTCCTGTAAGGTGGTCTTTATTCAATCCTTTGGATAGAAAAGAGGTTTTATTAGCTACTGAGGCCGGAATATGGAAAACAAGTGATGTAACTGCAGAAACAGTTGTTTGGGAACCTGCATCTTCTGGAATGGGAAATGTTAGAGTAGATATGCTACAGTATAGAGCATCAGATAATTTAATTTTAGCAGCTACACATGGTAGAGGAATGTTTACAGCTAACTTTACTGATAACACAGCTTCTGATACAAATGTCATGAATGAAGACAAAGTTTTTACTGTTTACCCTACTGTTTCTAAAGGAGCTTTTACAGTATTTTCCAAAAATATTTTAGGTAAAGTGAAAATAAATATTTTTGATACTGCAGGAAGACAAGTTCATAGTTCTAGTTTAGATTTTAGTGTAACTGAAAAACAACCAATTTCATTAGATATTAATTCAGGAATTTATATTGTAAATTTAGTAGATAAGAACAATAACAAATCTTCTAGAAAAATTATTATAGAATAACTTTATAAAGTTTATAATTTAAAAAACGGCACTAATTTTAGCGCCGTTTTTTATGCTCTATTAAATCTAGAAATTAAACTATCAATATCTAAATTAAGTGTTTGTTGTAGTTTTGTTACACTACCATGTTCAATAAAATTGTCTGGTATACCAAGTATTTCTACTTTATTTTGATATTCATTATCTGCCATGAATTCTAAAATAGCAGTTCCAAAACCTCCTTTTACTGTTCCGTCTTCGATAGTATAAATATTCTGATGCATTTTAAATATTGTATGCAAAGTGTTTTCATCTAACGGTTTAACAAAGCGCATATCATAATGAGAAAAATTAGAAGGTAGATCTACAAATTTTAAAGCCTCAGTAACATTTTTAGCAATTGTTCCAATAGATAAAATAGCCGTTTTGTTTCCTTTTTGTAAACAATAACTTTTAGCGATTTCAATTTTTTTGAAAGGCTGTTTCCAGTCGATAATATTGCCAGTTCCTCTAGGGTAACGAATTGCAATTGGATTTTTTAATCCTAATTGAGCAGTATATAATATGTTTCTTAGTTCAATTTCATTTCTAGGAGCAAAAATAATTAAATTAGGAATTAATCTTAGATAAGCTAAATCGAAAACACCGTGATGTGTTGCGCCATCTTCACCAACCAAACCAGCTCTATCTAGGCAAAATATAACAGGTAAATTCTGTATAGCAACATCATGAATTACTTGGTCGTATGCACGTTGTAAAAATGTAGAATAGATATTGCAGTATGGTATTAAATTTTGAGTTGCCATACCTGCAGCCAATGTAACTGCGTGTTGTTCTGCAATACCAACATCAAAAGTTCTGTTAGGGTATTTTTCTAACATTAACTTTAAAGAACTACCCGTTAACATGGCAGGTGTAATACCAACAATTCGTAAATTTTTATCTGCTAGTTCTACAATAGTTTGTCCAAAAACATCTTGATATTTAGTATATAAACTTTTCTCTTTTAGAATTCTTTCTCCAGAAATTTTATCAAATTTACCCGGAGCATGGTACGTAACTTGGTCTTCTTCTGCTTTTTGTAAACCTTTTCCTTTTGTGGTAATTACGTGTAAAAATTTTGGACCTTTAACAGATTTCAAGCGCTCTAATTCATTTAATATTTTAGGTAAATCATGTCCATCAATCGGTCCAGAGTAATCGAAGTTTAAAGCTTTTATAATATTATTTTGAGCTGCTAATTTTTTATCGCTTTTTACTTTTGTTAAGTATTCTTTTAAAGCTCCAACAGCAGGGTCGATACCAATTGCATTGTCATTTAATATAATTAACAAATTAGCGTTAGAAACACCAGCATGGTTTAAAGCCTCAAAAGCCATACCGCTAGCAATAGAAGCGTCTCCAATAACAGCAATATGTTGTTTTTCGGTTTCTCCTTTTAAGTTAGATGCTATTGCCATTCCTAAAGTAGCAGAAATGGATGTAGAAGAATGTCCAACACCAAAAGTATCAAATTCACTTTCTTTTCTTGCCGGAAAACCAGCAATTCCTCCAAATTGTCTATTGGTATGAAAAACGTCCTTTCTTCCTGTTAAAATTTTATGACCGTATGCTTGATGCCCAACATCCCAAACTAGTAAATCATCTGGAGTTTCAAATAAATAATGTAAAGCAATAGTTAATTCTACCACGCCTAAACTAGCACCTAAATGGCCTTCTTTTGTGGCAACAATATCAATAATAAATTCTCTTAACTCTTTTGCGAGTTGAGGTAGCTGACTTTGATTTAATCTGCGTAAATCTTTTGGGTTTGATATGTTATCTAACAAATTTGTCATGTGAATGCAAAAATACAATTTAACTTTTTGTAATATTGATTTTTATATTTCAAAAAATGATACAACCTTTCGACGATGTCTATTTTATGAAGAAAGCTTTACAAGAGGCTGAACTTGCTTTTGATAAAGGCGAAGTTCCTGTAGGCGCAATCATCGTTTTTAAAGATCAAATAATTGCAAGAGCCCATAATTTAACAGAAATGCTAAATGATGTAACGGCACATGCAGAAATGCAAGCTTTTACAGCTGCGGCAGATTTTTTAGGCGGAAAATACCTAAAAGACTGTGTATTATATGTTACTCTAGAACCTTGTCAAATGTGTGCAGGTGCAAGTTATTGGGCACAGTTGGGTAAGATTGTTTACGGAGCATCTGAGCCCGAAAGAGGTTTTAGAAATTTAGGGACAAAGTTGCATCCAAAGACAGAAATTGTAGCAGGAATTTTAGAGAACGATTGTGCACAGATTTTAAAACGATTTTTTATTCAGAAACGTAATTTGAATTAATTTTTATGATGCAAAAATACGATGTAGTTGTAATTGGTGGTGGTCCGGCAGGAGGGCAAGTTGCAAGAAATCTAGCCAAAAAAGGGCATAAAATTTTATTAGTAGAACGATTTCCTTCATTTTTAGATAATAATTTTTCTAGTGCTGGTATGACGTTAGCACCTTTAAAAGAATTTAATTTACCAGACAAAGTTATTGGCGCTTATTGGAAAAATATTACCATTCAGTGTACAAAAAACAGTTATTTCTGGAAAGGAAATACAAGCAAAGGTGTTGTTTTAGATTACGGAAAATTAAAACAATTTTTAGCTGATGATGCAAAGAGTTTTGGTGGAGAAGTTTTAACAGGCTATAAATACATCAGTAAAAAAGTAAACGATAAAACTGTAATTGTTTCTTTACAAAAAGCCAAGTCTACAGAAGTTATAGAAGTAGAAAGCAAATTAGTTGTAGATGCTACAGGGCCACTTAGAAAGGTAATGTACGATGATAAAGAAGTACAACCAACAATGAATTTGGGTAGTGGTACAGAATATTTAATAGAAGTTGCACCAGATATTTATGATAAATACAAAGATCAATTGGTCTTTTTTTTAGGACATAAATGGGCAATTAAAGGGTATTCTTGGATTTTTCCTATGGAACAAAATATTTTAAAAGTTGGTGCAGGAAAAACACATTTAAAATCTCTTAATCAAGAAAATACAGATAAAACTACTAAAAAAATTACCGAACAAATTATTAAAGAATATTTAAAGTGCGATACTTATAAACTGTTAGATGTTCATGGTGGTATATTAAGATATTCTGAGGGTTTAAAAGACAAATTCTATAATAATAAAGTAATTGCAGTAGGCGATTCTATTTCTGCAATAAACCCAAGAGGTGGTGAAGGAATTAGATATGCAATGCAAAGTGCAGATTTAGCGTGCATATATATTGATGAATATTTGGTTAAAGGCACAACAAACTTTGATAATTACCGAAAAAAATGGCGTAGAAGAAAACTTTTTAAATGGCGTTTAAGTGAAGTTTCTAGTCAAAGAATGTACAGTAAGTATACAGATATTCAGATAGAAAATAGAGTAAAGTTTTTTCATGAAAACTTTAGTACAGACGTTTTAATAGATAGTTTGTTTAACTTTAAATACAACCAAATTATTTTACGATTTTTTCAATTAATTCGATTAAAAATAGAATTTGCTTTTAAAAAAGATAGATTTTAATGTCTTTTTGTTAAATATTTTATAAAAAAATCTTAAAAATTTGTGAGATAGTTTGTTTTAGAGAACTTTACAAGAACTAATTAAATTCTCTTACAGATGAAAAACATTCTACTCTTATTCTTGTCATTATTTGCTACAATAGCAATATCTGCACAAGAAACCCCTGCACCAAATTATAGAGCAGCAGCAAAATATTCGCCAAAAAACTTAGCGAAAATGGTGCATTCTACAAGTGTTAGTCCGCATTGGTTAAAAAAAGGAAACCGTTTTTGGTATTCTTATAAAACATCAGAAGGTTCTAACTATTATTTAGTAGATGCAGATAAAAAGTCGAAGCAACTACTTTTCGATAATGTTAAAATGGCAAAATGGTTAACAGAAATTACCAAAGATCCGTACGATGCAAAACACTTACCTCGTTTTAGATTTAAATTTAACGAAGCAGAAAATGCAATTCGTTTTAGAGTAAAATCTACAGAAGAAGTTGCCGTTGTAGAAGACAAAAAAGAAGAAAAGAAAGATTCTACATCAACTAAAAAAGCCAAAAAGAAAAAGCCTAAAATGGAGAAGAAAACTTATTATTTAGAATATAAGTTAGGCGGAAACGGTTTAAAAATAATTAATACTAAAAAGGAAGAAAAAAAGCCTTGGTTAAGATGGGCAAACGTTGCTCCAGACAGTTCTATTGTTTTATATTCTAAAAATTACAATTTGTATTGGATGGATAAAGTGAACTTTAAAAAGTTTATTAAAGATGAAAAAGATAGTACGGTTGTAGAAAACCAATGGACTAAAGACGGAGAAGAAAACTACGGATACGGCGGCGGTTCTAGAGAAGATAATGTAGATAAAGAAAAAAACAAAGACAAGCGTAAAGGTGTTTGGGGAACTTGGTCTCACGATTCTAAAAAGTTTGTATTTCAAAAATCAGATTCTAGACATATTAAAGATTTGTGGGTAATTAATTCTACTGGTAAAAAAAGACCAACTTTAGAAACGTATAAATACCACATGCCAGGAGAACAAGAATATTATAAATCTGAGTTATTAATTTTTGATATTCCTACTAAATCTCACATAAAGGTTCCTTTAGATACAGTTCGTCAACAAAGTATATCTGTGTTTAGAGCACCAAGAAAACAATCTAGTAGAGATGATGATTTTAGGCCTTCTTTGCTTTTATCAAAAAAAGGAAAAATATATTTCAGTGTAATTTCTAGAGATCGTAAAAAGTATGATATTAATGTTGCAGATCTTAACACAGGTGAATATAAAACGTTAATAGAAGAGCGTTTTAATACATATATAGAGTCTCGTCCGTTAATTCTATTAAACAACGAAAAAGAGATGTTGCATTGGGCAGAACGTGATGGTTGGGCGCATTTTTATTTGTATGATTCTGATGGAAACTTAAAGAACCAAGTAACAGAAGGCGATTACCATGTAGATGGTTTTGCAGGTTTAGATGAAAAAACAAGAACACTTTACTTTACCGCAAATGGAGTTAATAAAAAACAAGATCCTTATTATTTACATACTTATAAAATTAATTTAAATGGGTCTGGAATGAAAACATTAGATGCAGGAGATTTTACAGCAACTACTTCTATGGCAGATTCTAATAAATATTTTGTGAGTAATTATTCGAGAGTAAATACAGTACCAAAATCTGAACTTAGAGACGCAAATGGGCGTAAAGTTATGGATTTAGAAACTGCAGATTTATCGCAATTAATGGCGTCTGGTTACAAATTTCCAGAACCTTTTAAAGTAAAAGCAGATGATGGAATTACAGATATTTACGGTGTAATGTACAAGCCTTTTGATATGGATTCTACAAAAGTATATCCGTTATTAGAATATGTGTATCCTGGTCCGCAAACAGAAGCTGTAAACAAATCTTTTTCTTACAGAATGGATAGGTTAGATAGAATGGCACAAGTTGGTTTTGTAGTTATTACTTTAGGAAACAGAGGTGGGCACCCAGATAGATCTAAATGGTATCACAATTATGGTTACGGAAATTTACGTGATTATGGTTTGGCTGATAAAAAATATGTTGCACAACAATTGGCAAATAAACACAAATTTATTGATATTGAAAAGGTAGGAATTTATGGTCATTCTGGTGGTGGATTTATGTCTACTGCAGCAATGTTGGTATATCCAGATTTCTTTAAAGCGGCAGTTTCTTCTGCCGGAAATCACGATAATAATGTGTATAATTCTTGGTGGAGTGAAACGCATCATGGTGTAAAAGAAGAAATAGATGCAAAAGGAAAAATTTCTCATAAATACAAAATTGATGACAATCAATCTTTAGCAAAAAATCTTAAAGGACATTTAATGTTGATTCATGGTGATATGGATAATAACGTAAATCCGGCAGGAACTATTAGAATGGCAAACGAATTAATTAAGGCAAACAAACGTTTTAAATTTATGATTATGCCAGGACAAAGACATGGTTTTGGTAGTATGACAGAATATTCTTTCTGGTTAAGAGCAGATCATTTTAGTAAGTATTTATTAGGAAAAGAAGCAACCGATACAGATATTATGTTTATGAATTTAGATAAGCCAATGAATAGATAATCTATCTATTAAATAGCTTTTAATAATAAAAAAAAAACTCCGAATTTTCATTCGGAGTTTTTTATGTTTAATTTTTAATTAATCTTCTACATACTCTAAAATATCTGAAGGTTGGCATTCTAAAGCTTTGCAGATAGCTTCTAATGTAGAAAAACGAACTGCTTTAGCTTTACCTGATTTTAAGATAGATAAATTAGCAGTAGTAATGCCAATAATTTCTGCCAACTCTTTACTTCGCATTTTGCGTTTGGCAAGCATTACATCTAAGTTTACAATAATTGCCATGTTTATATTGTTAGGTCGTTTTCTTGCTGAATCTGATTAGCTTTAGAAAGTAAATCGCTAAAGACAAATAAGCCTAAGGAAACAATAATTAATGTAAAATCAAATTCATAATGAGGTGATATGCTTAAAAACACATCACTTTGTACTGTATTTTTAAAACTTGCATGATCATAATAGAAACTAAATAAGAAACTAAAAACCAACTGAAGGACTTGCCAAATAATGATTAAACTTGCAATTTTGTTGATAGTTTTGACCAATTCTAAACTAAATTTGAGCGATGTTTTCAACAGCTGAAAAAGCGTTTTTAAATAGTAAAGTATAAGAATTATGATTATAAACGATAAATAGAATTTTAGATTAAAAAGAGTAGATAATTGCCAGTTTTTTGTCTCAATTTTTAAATTTGTTTTTCCTGAAATGCTGGAGACTTTTGTTGATACGTTTTCATTGTAATCTCCATCAAATTGTATTTTTTTTCCAAAAAATTCTAAATCTTTAGAGTTTTCAAAAATACTGTCTAATTTTTCTTTTGTAAACTTACTTTTTCCAAAAAAATCAGGATTTACAAAATTTAGCCTATCATCAGAATATCGACTAAAAACCTGAGTATCTATAGTGTTACCTAAACTGTCTTTTATGTAATTCGTAAACCTTTTACCTTGATTAAAAGATAAACTAAAATTTACAGGAATTTCCTTATTTGAAATATTGATAGTGGAATTTTTTGAAGTTTTTAAAATTCCGTTTCCTGTATAAAGAGTAAATGCTAAGGCTACAAAGGAGATTACAATCATTATCCAAAATCCAAAATTAAAAAGAAGATATAAAAATGTAGTAATTCTTTTTTTCTGAAATGTACTGTAGATTAAGAACCCTACAATAGAAAATATTACTATTAATACAGTTGTTTGAAATATAGTTAACATAATTATATAGTTAGGTCGTTTTCTTGTTTTACTTCTCTTGCTTTTTCTAATATTTTACTGAAAATGTAGAAGAAAAAACCCATAATCATAGAAAAATATAGGATAAATATAAAGTCAGTACTCATCTTTAAGCTGGCAAACTTACCATCAAAAATATCTACAAAAATGGTTAAACTACCGACTGCTGCGGCGCGTAAAAAGTAAAAACCTGTTTTTTTAAATAGCAATATTTTTTCGATTGAAAAGATATCTTCAATGTCTTTAAAATTTAGAGTTTTTATCAAATTGTAAAAACCTATAAAAAATAATATACTGGCTATAAATTTGATACCAAATTTTATCCAAATAGCACTAGAACTTGCGTTATTAATTACCATACCTAAATAACTGAAATCGTTTTCCATAAAAGCAAATAATGCTTTAATTGGATATAGAAAAAGAATAAATGTAAAAACGAATGAAAAGGTTTTAATTCCTTTTTTTAAGTCTTGTATGTCTTTCATAAACTATATTGTTAAATCGTTTTCTTGTTTTGTGTTTTTGGCAATTTTAAAAATTTCACTTAGCGTTAAAAAGAACAATCCTAAACAAATAATTACCAAGTGTTGATTTAAACCAAATTCTAAAGAAACTTTATGGTCAAAGTAAATTTTGCTTGTAAAAGATATTAAGAGAGAAATAATACCAGAAATAGCTAATAAATTTCCAGTTTTTTTGAAGTATATAATAACAGTTTCTTCAAAAATTTTTACTCTTATAAAAAGGTGTAATACTTTTCTAAAGAAATATAACGCAGTAATAATCAATAAATAATTTAAAGCAGAAACTGAAAGTAATATTTTTGATAATAAAGTATCGTTAGTAAAATTTATTGAATTCATTTTGATGTTTAAATCGCCTAAATCAACAAAGAAAACAGCTATTGAAATACCAATTATAATTATTACAATGGGCATAGAAAAAATCCAAAGTAAATCTACAATTGCTTTTAGAACATTAAGTTTTTTCATTATTTCATATATTTTTGATAGTCCAAATATATAAAAATTATTGAAAAACAATAATAAAATATTAAAAAAGAGTAATTATTTTGTTTTAGGATAAAAAAAATCAGAAGTTTTAACCTCTGATTTTTCTAAATATTTTTAAATGAATTGGTTCTTAATCTCTAGACATAAATATTTGTAAAACGTACCAAAAAAGCAACATTAAAGAAGCAAATAAACCTAAAGAAGCAGGTATATAATCTTCTGTACCAAATTTGTTAACCAAATTAGATGTTTGGTATAAGATAGATCCGCCAGCTAAAACACACATTCCAACAGAAAACCATAAACCTAAATTAAAACCGAATAAAGAGCCTGCAACAATTAAACCTAAAGCTATAAAAAAGCCAATTGTTAAACCTGTTTTAAGAAAAGAAAAGTCTTTTTTAGTTAAAAAAACAACCGCAGAAATACCCGCAAATAAAGCTAAAGTAACTAAAGCTGCTTGTTGTATTAAATCTTCACTTTCTGTGTAGTAAATGGCAATTGCTAATAACGGCACAAAAATGATTGCTTGTGCAAAAACATACAAAGCATACGCCATGTATTGTATATTTTTATCGGCAGTTTTTAAAACTGTACTTTCTGCATAATTTGTAATCAGCATAAAACCACCTAACATAATTAACCAACGCCAACCTTGTGTCATAGACATCATAAAGGTTACAATTGCATCGCTTTGTAATAATAAATATTCAAATAAAACAAATAAAAGTACGCCACCAGCAACGTGTGCATATGTTTTTTTGTAGAATTCTACTCGATCTAAATCGGTAGCATTAATTAGCATCGTTTTGTTTTCAAACGTATTTTCCATAGTAATATAATTTTTTAAAAAATAAAGATATTCTTTTTAAGTTGAAGTAAAAGAAGAGAGAAGAAATTTATACTTTCTTTATAACATTGGTTACAATTCCCCATATAACAAAATCGTTATCTTCTGTAATGTTTATAATTGGGTAATTAGGGTTTTCTGGTTGTAGCCAAACTTCGTTTTTTTCTACACGAAGCCTTTTTACAGTAAACTCGCCATCTAAAAAGCAGACCGCAATTTTATTGTTAGCAGGTTCTAAACTTCTATCAATTACCAATAAATCGTTGTCGTCTAAACCAGCATCAATCATAGATTGCCCTTTTACTTTGGCAAAAAAAGTAGCGTCTTTGTTTTGTATTAGTTCATCATCTAAAGAAATTCTAGTTTCTCTAAAGTCGTCTGCAGGCGAAGGAAAACCGGCAGAAATGCCAACATCAACCAAAACAGCTCCGTCTCCAGAAGAAGCCTTTGGCGTAAAAAAAGTAAGATTTTTAGATGTTGTCATAATACTTTGCAAATTAAAACATTTCTTTAAATTTTAAAGAGTTTATTTTACAATTAAAACTTCGTTAATATTTGTGGTAAATTTTTTAGACAATCGGTTTTGTTTCATTTTCCAGGTTCTGTTTAAATCTTGATTGCCAAGTTTAATTTTATCACTTTTAAATTTCTTATTTAAATTGTCTATTGCAGACATTAAAGGTTTGTGTTTTGGGTTTTCATGGCTAAATAAATTTAGCTGAAAATTGTCGTTAGGTACCAAGCCAGAGATAATTACACCTGCTTTTTTATAATTAACACCCTTTTGAAAAATCGTTTTTACGGCGGCTATTGCTGCGGATGAAATAGTTAACGTTGAATCTGTTGGGTAGGATAAAAAAACTGTTTTGTTTTCTTTTAAATAAGTTTGATTTTTATCGAAACGATTGCTTCTAAGAAACACAGTTATTACATGGCAATTCGATTTTTGATCGCGTAATTTTTTTGCGCAACTCGACGCAAAAGTAGAAATACGTTCGGTAATATTTTCTAGATCTGCATACGTATTTTCGAAACTTCTTGTGGTAGCAATCATTTTTTTAGAAGAAACAGCATCTTCTAACGGTATTTTAGAAATGCCTTGTAAATCTTTTTGCAAACGCCATTCTACAATAGAAAAATTTTTTAAAACCCAATCGCTTGGTAGTTGTGTAAAATCGTATGCAGTTTCACAACCTTTTGCTTGTAGGCGTTTTTTTAACCGACTTCCAATTCCCCAAACATTGCCAATTTTAGTCCATTTTAGAGCTTTAATTCTATTCTCTTCAGAATCTATTATACAAATGCCTTTTGATTGTTTTAAGTTAGAACGCGCAATTTTATTGGCAACTTTACTAAGTGCTTTTGTTGGTGCAATACCAACGCATGTTGGTATTCCTGTCCATTTTAAAATTTTACTGCGCATTTTGGTTGCGTAGTTAGACAAGTCATAATTTTCGAAACCTTTTAATTCTAAAAAAGATTCATCTATAGAATAGACTTCTATATCTGGAGAAAAACCCGCTAAAATATTCATAACTCGAGTACTCATGTCTCCGTATAACGGATAATTAGAAGACAAAACGGTAATATTGTTGCTTTTACAAAATTGTTCCCATTTAAAAATTGGCGCACCAAAAGGTAGTTGTAATTTCTTGGCTTCGTCGCTCATAGAAATAACACAACCATCATTATTGCTTAAAATAGCAACTGGTTTTCCTTGTAAATTTGGGTTAAAAACGCGTTCACAAGAAGCATAAAAATTATTACAATCTATTAGCGCAAACATGTTGCAAAATTATTAAAAAAATAGGCTCAAATTAAGATTGTTAATATCTTAATCTGTTAAAAAACGATTATATTTTTTTTAAGAAATGGATGCTAATTTTGTGTAAGCATTCTTTAATTTTTTGATGACGATTACCATTTCTTCTTTTTCTAAATGGCCAAAACCAAACCGAATTGCACATGTGTTTTTATCTTGATATAAGATCGTTTTAGGTAGAAATAAATCGTTTTTATGCGTTTCTTCTGCTAATTTTATTAGAGAAATATGTTTTTTAAATTGCAACCAAATAGCCAAACCACCAGCAGGAATTTGCCATGTTGCAATTTTAGAAAAATGTTGAGTTAGTAAGATAGATAAAGCGTCTCGTCTTTGTTTGTAAATTACAATATTTTTTTTCATTAGACGATGAATTTCGCCTTCGTGAATTAATTCTGATAACATTTGCTGCTGAATTAAATCGCCTTGTTCATCAAGTAATTGCAAGTAATTTTTAGCTTCTGATATTACATTTTTTGGCGCGACTATAAAACCTGTTTGAAAACTAGGAAATAAAGATTGCCCTAATTTACCTAAATAAATAACCAAGCCGTTTGTGTCTGCACTTGCAATTGGTAACATTGCAGCTCCATCATACTGAAAATCGTACTCATAGTCATCTTCTATAATTGCAAAACCAAACTCTTTTGCCAAAGCAAGTAAAGCCAAACGTCTCTCTGTACTTAAAGTTACCGTTGTTGGATAGTCTCTATGCGCGCAGACATACACACATCGTATACTATTTTTTATAAAATGTTTTCTAATATAGTCTACATCCAATCCGTTTTTATCAACAGGAATCGTTTTAATAGCAGCTCCAGCTTGATGAAATATCATGTTTGCAGCATAATTACTTAAATTACCTACTAAAACAACATCGTTTTGTTTGATTAATAATTGAGAAACAATGTACAAACTCATTTCTGTACTTCGCGTACTTATTAAATTTTCTGGCTTTATAAAAAAATCTCTAGTTGCATTTAAATAATTGCACAATTCTGTTTGAAACAAAGAGTAGGAAATTTCGTTAGATCTGTTCCATTTTTTAATTAACGTTTTACGTTTCATGGCTGCGCTATACCATCTAGAAAATTGATGCACAGGATGTAAACGTAAATCTGGTTTACCATCGTTAATTGTATATTTTGCCTTTGTGGTTTGTGTGGTAGAAGCTAAATGAAAAGAATTTTGAAAAGGAAAACCAGCAGTTGTAGCGTAATTAGATGTTTCGTTTCCGTTTTGTACAGGCGCTTTTATTTTTCTTTTTTGCACTGCGGATGCAGATATGAAAGTACCTTTATTAGGAATAATTTCTACCCAACCTTGTGATGCTAATTCATCATAAATAGCAACAGCTGTATTTCTATGAATTTTTAAAAGTTTACTTAAAACTCTAGTGCCAGGTAAAATAGTGCCTTTATTTAAATGCTTTCTTTGAATTGCATTTATAATTTGTTGCGCAACTTGTATGTAAACAGGTTGTGCTGCAGACTTATCAAAATTAATTGTTTCTTTAAAAAGCGTATTAACCGGACTATCTTTCATTTTAAAACTGGACCAGTTTAGTCGGCGCTAAAGTTACGAGTTTTGCATCATAATAAAATCATTATTCATGAAAATTAAATTTACCTTATTATTTGCTTTAATTTTAGGTGCAGTATCTATAAAAGCACAAGAAAATACGGCGCAACGAGATACTTTAAAAGAAGTTGTAATTACAACAAATAGAATCGATTTACCTTTTAAAGAAAACTCTAGAACTATAAATGTTATTTCTGCTGCAGATATAAAAAATAGTGCAGCTACAAATGTTGCAGATTTATTACAGCAAGTTGCGGGTGTAGATATTAGAAGAAGAGGAACAGCCGGAAGTCAAGCAGATTTATATATTAGAGGTGGTGGTTTTGATCAAACTTTGCTTTTAATTGATGGTATTAAAATGGATGATGCGCAAACAGGGCATCATACGTTAAATGCAGCTTTGCCTATTGAAGTTATCGAAAGAATAGAGATTATTAAAGGACCAGCCGCAAGGGTTTTTGGTCAAAATGCGTTTACCGGAGCCATAAATATTGTAACTAAAAAAAGGTTAAAAAACACGGCTTCTTTAAATGTTGAAGCAGGTTCTTTTGGGCAATTAAACGGTTCTTTAACCGTTGGTAAAGAGTTTGAAAACACATCGATTATTGCGCATGTTGGTGCTTTAACATCAGATGGTTACAGAGAAAATTCTGATTATAATAATTTTAATTATTTCTTAAAAGGAGTTTTTAATAAAAAGAAGCAACCAATCGAGGTTTTAGCTACTTTTTTCGACAAAAAATTTGGTGCACAAAACTTTTACACACCAGAAGCATTTGGCTTAAATGAATATGAAGAAACTCAGAATAGCTTATTAGGAGTTTCTACAACTTTTAAATCAGAAAATCTTAAAATAACGCCAAGAGTTTATTGGAGAAGAGGGCAAGATATATTTCTATTAAAAAGAGATGATCCAGATTTTTATAGAAACCTTCATATTACAAACAAAGTTGGTGTAGAGACAAATGTATCTTATACTTCTAACTTAGGAGTTACTGGTTTTGGTGTAGATGTTTCTAGAGTTTTTATAAGTAGCAATAACTTGGGTAAAAGAAACAGAACAATGGCAAATGTGTTTTTAGAACATCGTTTTAAATTTGGTGCTGTAGATATTACTCCGGGTGTAGCAGCAACTTATTTTTCTGATTTTAAATTTCATGCATTTCCTGGCTTAGATATTGGGTTAAAATTGTCTGATAAATTTAAATATTATTGGAATATTGGTTATACATATAGAATACCAACGTATACAGATTTATATTACAATGACTCTAGTACAACCGGAAACCCTAACTTAAAACCAGAAGAAGCAATTGCGCAAGAGTTTGGTTTAAAATACACTGATAATAACTTTTTTGCAACCTTATCTTTATTTACCAGAGCTTCTGATAATATTATAGATTTTATTAGACAAAACGATGCTCAAAACAAATTTACGGCAACAAACATTGCTAAAGTAAATACGCAAGGTTTAGAGTTTAATGCTAACTATACATTTAAAATTAAAGATTTTAATCAGAATTTATCATTTGGGTATACCTTTATAGAAGATGATATAAATGATCAAAACAGAAGTTTATCTCGTTATAGATTAAACACTTTAAAGCATCAATTTATAACACGTTTTTCTACGAAGTTATTTAAAAATGTAAGTCAGAATATTATTTACAAACATGCAGACAGAACCGTAGGACCAAGTTATAATGTTTGGGATGCTTCTATAATTGTTGCAGTTAATAAATTTAACTTTACAGTTACAGCAAATAATATTTTTGATGCAGAATATATAGAATCTGGTTTTTTACCAATGCCACCTAGCAACATTTTATTTGGTTTGCGTTACAATTTTTAAATATTGTAGAACTTAAAAATTAATAAAGTTAAAAAACCTGTTGAAAAACAGGTTTTTTTTATAAATTGAAGTTGGTAGTAAATAACAGGTTCTTACTAATAAAGTTTTATGTATGCTAAGTTTAGCCATTTATTAGAATTCAATAGAAATTACCAATATCATCATTTTTTGAAACGATCGGTTTTTTTCTTTACATAAATCAATTAATTTACAATTTCTTAACTTTGTGGCTTAATTTTTAATAGCATGAGTTTAAACTTATCTCAAATAGATACGGTAGAAACAATAACCAAAGAAGATTTTATAAAAAATTACTTTAAGCCACAAAAACCTTTAGTAATAAAGAATTTTGTAAATGATTGGCCTGCATATTCTAAATGGAATTTAGAATATATGAAGCAAGTGGCAGGAGATAAAGTAGTGCCTTTATACGACGATAGACCAGTTGATTTTAAAGACGGTTTTAACGAGCCACACGCTAAAATGAAAATGTCTGAATATGTAGATTTACTTAAAAGAGAACCTACAAAATTTAGAATTTTTCTTTGGAATATTTTGAAAGAGGTACCGGTTTTACAAAAAGATTTTAAGTTTCCAGATTTTGGTTTACGTTTGATGAAAGGTTTACCAATGTTATTTTTTGGAGGTACAAATTCGCATACATTTATGCATTATGACATCGATTTGGCAAATATTTTTCATTTTCATTTTGAAGGAAAAAAAGAAGTAATTCTATTCGATCAAAAGCAAAATGATTTTTTATATAAAATTCCGCATTCTTTAATCGTTAGAGAAGATATTGATTTTTCGAATCCAGATTTTGATAAATGGCCCGCTTTAAAGAAAGCTAAAGGTTATACTGCACATTTAGAGCATGGGCAAGTACTTTATATGCCAGAAGGATATTGGCATTACATGAAATACATTACACCAGGTTTTTCTATGAGTTTAAGAGCAATTGCAAGAAAGCCCCAAAACCTTTCTAAGGCAATTTACAATGTTTTTGTAATGAGAACAATAGATAATGTAATGCGAAGAATTAAAGGTCAAAAGTGGATTGATTGGAAGAATGAAAAAGCAATATCAAGAACTAATAGATTAAATAACTTATAATTAGGGTGGTTATACCTATTGTTTGTTTTTTACTTTTTATTAAATTGCGTTTTTAAAAAACTAAGGTATTATGAAGTCATGTCCAAAATGCAAGTCTGAATCTAGACACAGAATGAAAAGAAAAGGTATTTCTAGACTTTTTCCTGGCACTAAGGGTTATGCTTGCGATAAGTGTAATACTAGCTATACTTGGTTTCCGATAATAAACAGATCTTTTAGATTATAAAAAAAAGCCTGACAAGTAAAATTGTGAGGCTTTTTTTATGCGTTAATTCTTTAAAGGTGTTATTTAAAGAGTCTAAATATATCATTTCCGTTTGCAAAAAGTAATAATGCAATTAGTAGAATAAAACCAACTACTTGTGCGTACTCTAAGAATTTATCTCCAGGTTTTCTACCTGTAATCATTTCCCAAAGTGTAAAAACTACATGTCCACCATCTAAAGCAGGTATTGGTAAAAGATTCATAAAACCTAGCATAATAGATAAGAAAGCAGTTATTTCCCAAAAAGATTGTGCACTCCAAGTATCTGGAAAAATACTTCCAATAGAAATGAAACCACCTAAACCTTTATAAGCACCAGTACTTGGGTTAAAAATCTTTTTTAATTGTTTTATATAATCTGTTAGAGTTTTCCAAGATTTGTTTAAACCCGCAGGTATTGCTTCAGAAAAAGAATATTCTATTTCTTCTAAATCGTAATAACCTAAACGCTCTAAATCTTTAAAAGAGGTTCCGCCAAAAACTACACCTAGGTTTCCGTAGTTAGAGACTTTTACAGGTATTTCTTTTGTTTCGTTGTTTCTTTTAACAGTTAAAGAGATGTCTTGTCCTTTGTACTTTGCAAGTTCTTTTTTAGCTTCATCATAATAAGTAATTGATGTGCCATTAATTGCTGTAACAATATCTTTTGGTAAAATATTAGCATTTGCATTTAAAGAATCTTTTTGAACTTTCGCAATTACAAAAGGATATCTTACATTTAAGAAATTACCAGCATCTTTACCTCTATCCATTAATTGAGAAATAAAATCTTCTGGTATTTCCTTGTCTAAAATTTGTCCGTTTCTTTCTATTTGATAAGTGTTACCATTTATAAACTCTAAAGATAGTCCAGAGAATTTTTTTACTTTTTGACCATCAACAGTTAAAATTTTATCACCGGTTTGTAAGCCTAAGTTTTCTGCTAATTTATTTTCTACCCAAACACCATCCTTTACGTTTTCGTTTGGTAAATATTTTTCACCATAAGCCCACATTAGCATTATGTAAATAAAAATACCTAAAACAAAGTTTACAAAAACACCACCAAGCATAATAATTAAACGTTGCCACGCGGGTTTAGAACGAAACTCCCAAGGTTGTGGTGGTAAAGCCATTTGTTCGGTATCCATACTTTCGTCTATCATACCAGAGATTTTTACATAACCACCTAAAGGAATCCAACCAATACCATAAACGGTTTCTCCTATTTTTTTCTTGAAAATAGAGAATTTATAATCGAAGAATAAGTAGAATTTTTCTACTCTAGTTTTAAACAATTTTGCAGGGATAAAATGCCCTAATTCATGCAAAACAATTAATAAAGATAAACTTAGTATAAATTGCGATGCTTTTATTAATATTTCCATTCAGCGTTAAATCATAATTAAATAAGAAACAAATGTAAGGTTTTCGAGAGAGTTGTAAAAGAACAATTAACGCTAGCTTTTTTTATTTAACATAGATTTTAGATAGCTTTTGATTTTGTTTCCTTTTTTGGGCTGTTTTTAAGTCGTATTTTTGCAACATAAACGTTGTATTATGGAGGTTAAATTCTTTAAAAAATCGATTCCGACACTTATTTTTTTAGCAGTTTTTTCTGCGGTTGCAATACCTGTTTTTTATCATTTATTAAAAGTTGATAAAAAATTGAAAGTATATAGTCCTGCAGATGTAAACCCGAGATTGGTAGATTTTTCTATGAAACATATTACAAAAGATCATACCATTGCAGATTTTGAACTAACAAATCAAAACGGAGAAATAATTACGAATAACAGTTATAAAGATAAAATCTACGTAGCAGATTTCTTTTTTACACGCTGTCAAACTATTTGCATTGCAATGGCTTATAACATGAGTGAGTTACAAGATTTTTATAAGAATGATAAAGATATAATGTTTCTTTCGCACTCGGTTACACCAATTATAGATAGTGTTTCTGTGTTAAAAGAATATGCAGAAAGAAAAGGAGTGATTGATGGTAAATGGAATGTAACCACAGGATCTAAAAAGCATATTTACGAGCTTGCAAGAAAAAGTTACTTCGCTGTTTTAGACGAAGGAAATGGTGATGAAAACGACTTTATACATACAGAGCAGTTTGTATTAGTGGATAAAGATAGACGTATTCGTGGGTACTATGATGGTACTGAAAAAGAAGATATGGAGAAGTTAAAAAATGATATTGTTTTGTTAAAGGAAGAATATGCATCCGAATAACTTGTTTAGAATCATTCTAAATGATTATCTTTGCTAATCCAAAAAATAAATATTGAGCACAATCGCATCTTTACATATTGGCGAAATGGGTTATATATCTGAAGAATCTTTAGATTTTATTCCGTTAAAATTACTAGAAATGGGTTGCTTGCCAGGTGCCGAAGTAGAACTGGTGCAAATAGCGCCCTTAAAAGACCCTTTATATATTTGTGTAAACGGTAGTCATTTGGCAATTAGAAAAGAAACAGCATCAAAAATAAAAATCTTAAAAGCAAATTTATAATGCCTAAAAACGATATAAAAGTTGCTTTAATAGGAAATCCTAATACAGGTAAAACATCTTTATTTAATCAACTAACAGGTTTAAATCAAAAAGTTGGTAATTATCCAGGAGTTACTGTAGATAAAAAACAAGGTACAAGTAAATTATCTGCTACCCAGAATGCATTAATTACAGATTTACCAGGAACTTACAGTATAAATCCTACGTCTTTAGATGAAAGTATTGTATTAAAAACATTACTTAAAAAAGATATTAAAGAATCGCCAGATGTAATTTTGGTAGTTGCAGATGTAGAGAATTTAAAAAGAAATCTTTTATTGTTTTCTCAAATAAAAGATTTAGAAATTCCGACAGTTTTGGCAATTAATATGGTAGATCAAATGACTAAGAAAGGAATTTCTATTGATTTATCTGCCTTAGAAAAAGAGCTAAATACAGAGGTTATTTTAATTAGTGCGAGAAAAAATCAAGGAATCGAAGAGGTTAAAGCGGCAATTATTCGTTGTCATGTTGCGGCTAAAGCATCGCCTTTATGCGGAATAAACTCTAAAATAGATCCAGATTATTTTTCTAAACTAAAAGAAATTAGCCCTAATTACTCGATGTATGAATTATGGTTGATGGTAACTCAGAATAATTATCCAGATGCTATAAGTAAAGAAGAAAAAGAGAAATTACTTGCCTTTAAGCAAGATGTATCTAAATTAAAAAAGTATCAGCATAAAGAAACAATTTATCGTTATCAAGAGATAAATAAAATTTTAAAGAAAACATATTTAGTAGATAAAAGTAAAGCTACAGATATAAGAAGTAAATTAGATAAAATTTTTACACATAAAATTTTTGGGTATGTAATTTTCTTTTTGATTCTTTTGGTAATTTTTCAATCTGTTTTTGATTGGGCAACAGTACCTATGGATTTTATTGATGCCACATTTGCTGATTTATCAAACTTTGTAAAAAGTAAATTAGCACCCGGTGTTTTAACAGATTTACTAGTAGAAGGTATTATACCAGGAATTGGAGGAGTTATAATATTTATACCACAAATTGCTATACTATTTTTATTTATTGCTATTTTAGAAGAAACAGGTTACATGAGTCGTGTAGTTTTTCTGATGGATAAAATTATGCGTCGTTTTGGTATGAATGGTAAAAGTGTAATTCCGTTAATTTCTGGAACCGCGTGTGCAATACCAGCAATTATGGCAACAAGAACTATTTCTAGTTGGAAAGAGCGTTTAATAACAATTTTAGTTACGCCATTTACAACTTGCTCTGCACGTTTACCTGTTTATGCAATTTTAATTGCATTGATAATACCAAATAAAAGAATTTTTGGGTTTTTAAACTTACAAGGTTTAGTTTTACTTTCGCTATATGGTTTAGGATTTGCGACAGCAATTTTAGCAGCATATATATTGCATAAAACATTAAAGGTAAAATCGAAGTCTTTTTTTATAATAGAAATGCCAAATTACAAAGTGCCTTCTGTTAAAAATATCTTTTTTGAAGTAGTAGAAAAAACAAAAGCCTTTGTATTTGGTGCCGGAAAAATAATATTAGCCTTGTCTATTATTCTATGGTTCTTGGCTTCTAACGGGCCAGAATCATTTAAAAATACAGAGAAAAACGTTGTAGAAAATACTGTTAATAATAATCTAAATGAAGAAGAGTTAAATCAGAAAATAGCATCTTCTAAATTAGAGAATTCTTATATAGGTATAATGGGTAAAACTATAGAGCCAGCAATAAAACCTTTGGGTTACGATTGGAAAATTGGAATTGCATTGATAACATCTTTTGCGGCCAGAGAAGTCTTTGTAGGAACTTTGGCAACAATTTATAGCGTAGAGTCTGATGATGAAGATACAACCACAATTAAAGAAAAAATGCGTTCTGAGGTAAATTTAGAAACGGGTAAAAGCCGATTTAATTTTCCGGTTGGTATGTCTTTAATGGTCTTTTATGCATTTGCAATGCAATGTATGGCAACATTAGCAATTGTAAAAAGAGAAACTAAAACTTGGAGATGGCCTTTAATACAATTATTTGGTATGGCATTATTGGCTTATGTTTCATCGTTTATCGTATATCAATTATTAAGCTAATGCAAGAGGTAATTGTTTACATATTAGTAATTTTAGCTGTTTTCTTTTTAGGTAAAAAGTATATTTTTCCAGCAAAGAAAAAAGGAAACTGTAATACAGGGTGCGATTGCCATTAAAAACTTAACAGAAAATTAATTGTCTTTTCTTGTAATGATTTCTATTTTTGAAAGACTTGAAACAAATACATTAACAAAACATATTAAAAAAAATGAAAAAATCAATTTTAGCAATTGCAGTATTTGCAATTACATTATTTAGTGGTACAGATTCTTTTGCACAAAAATGGAAAAAATTAGATGTAAGCCCTATGGATGCTTCTACGTTTCCTGATAATTGGAGAGAATCAAATAAGGTAGTAAAAGTTGTTTATGGTCGTCCGCAGTTAAAAGGAAGAGATTTAGCAAAATTAGCACCAGCAGGTAAAGTCTGGAGAACAGGAGCAAACGAAGCAGCAGAAATTACATTTTTTAAAGATGTGGTTTTTGGTGGTAAAAAAGTAAAAGCAGGAACTTATTCTTTATTTACAATTCCTGCTGCAGAAGGAGATTGGACAGTTATTTTAAATAATGCTAGAAACGTTTGGGGGCATTATACTTATAAACAGGCAGATGATGTTGCTAGAGTAAAAGGGACTGTTTCTAAATCAGAAGAAAATATAGAAGCTTTTTCTATGATTTTTGAAGACGATATGACCTTAAAAATGGGTTGGGCAAATACAGTAGTATCTGTGCCGATTTCAATGGAAATTATTGAAAAATAATTACTATTTAAAATTCATAAAAAAGCCTTTTAATTCCTATTAAAAGGCTTTTTTATTTTTAAAATATCTTAACTGTTTAAGCAAGTACTTTTTTACTTTAATCTTCTAAAGATTAAATGTAAATTTGCAGCCTATAATAAAAGAATCAAATGCAATATAATCATCAAGAAATAGAAGAAAATTGGCAAAAGTTTTGGGCAGAAAACGAAACTTTTAAAGCCGAAAATAATTCTGAAAAACCAAAATATTACGTGTTAGATATGTTTCCTTATCCGTCTGGTGCAGGTTTACATGTTGGGCATCCTTTAGGCTATATTGCAAGTGATATTTATGCACGTTACAAGCGTCATAAAGGTTTTAATGTTTTGCATCCGCAAGGGTATGATTCTTTTGGTTTGCCTGCAGAACAATATGCAATACAAACAGGGCAACACCCTGCAAAAACTACAGAGGCAAATATTGCAACGTACAGAAAACAATTAGATAAAATTGGTTTTTCTTTCGATTGGAGCAGAGAAGTAAGAACTTCTAGTCCAGGATATTATAAATGGACGCAGTCTATTTTTATTGAGTTATTTAATTCTTGGTATAATAAAGACTCTGATAAAGCAGAAGATATTTCTAGCTTAGAAAAAATCTTTAATAAAGAAGGAAACGCAAATGTAAACGCTGTTTCTGATGAAGATATCGCTATTTTTTCTGCGGATGAATGGAAAGGGTATTCAGTTAAAGAACAAGAAGAAATTTTATTACAATATCGTTTAACTTTTTTATCGGATACAGAAGTAAACTGGTGTCCGGCATTAGGAACTGTTTTAGCAAATGATGAAATTGTAAACGGAGTATCAGAAAGAGGAAGTCATCCGGTAGTTCGTAAAAAAATGACACAATGGTCTATGCGAATTTCTGCTTATGCACAACGTTTGTTAGACGGCTTAGAAAAAATTGATTGGCCACAACCTTTAAAAGATTCTCAAACCAATTGGATTGGGCGCTCGCAAGGTGCAATGGTAACTTTTAAAGTAGAAGAAACTGCCGCAAATACTTCATCAGAAGTAAAACTATCTTACAAAGAATTAGAAGATTTAAAAGAAGTTCGATTAAACTTAACTAAAGCAGAAACTATACTTTGGAATGAGTTAAAGAACAAAAAAGGAGCATCAAAATTTAGAAAAAAGTATACAATTGGTACTTTTATGGTAGATTTTGCATGTATTGCTAAAAACTTAATTGTAGAGTTTTCTGGTAAAGAAGATGAAGCTGAAAGAACAACTTATTTTAATAACGAAGGTTTTAATGTAATTCGTTTTACAAATGAAGAGGTTTTAGAAAATGTTATAAAAGTTGTATCAGAAATAAATACAGCAATTCAGTTTCCAAAAGAAATAGAAAAAATAACTGAAAAAGAAGTTGTTAAAGAGAAAAGCGACTATAAAATTGATGTTTTTACCACAAGACCAGATACCATTTATGGTGTAAGCTTTATGACGTTGGCGCCAGAGCACGAATTGGTCTCTAAAATTACAACAGCTGCACAAAAAGCAGAGGTAGAGGCCTATATTGCTGCAACAGCAAAAAGATCTGAACGAGATAGAATGGCAGATGTAAAAACCATTTCTGGTGCATTTACAGGTGCGTATGCTATACACCCTTTTTCTGGTGAAAAGGTTCAAATTTGGATTGGAGATTATGTGTTAGCAAGTTACGGTACAGGAGCAGTAATGGCGGTTCCTTGCGGAGATCAACGCGATTATGATTTTGCAAAACATTTTGGTATTCCAATTCCTAATATTTTCGAAGGCGTAGATATTTCTAAAGAAGCACACACAGATAAAGAAGGAACTGTAATTGCAAATTCAGACTTTTTATCAGGATTAAAATATAAAAAAGCACTAAAACTTGCCATTTATGAAATGGAAAAAAGAGGTTTTGGTTATGGTAAAATAAATTACAGATTAAGAGACGCGGTTTTTAGTAGACAACGTTATTGGGGAGAACCTTTTCCGGTTTATTATAAAGACGGAATGCCACAAATGATAGATGAAAAACATTTACCAATTGTGTTGCCAGAAGTAGAAAAATATTTACCAACAGAAGATGGTAAACCACCATTAGGAAATGCAACAGAATGGGCATGGGATTCTCGTGCTAAAAAAGTAGTTTCTAATGATAAATTAAAGAACAAAACAGTATTTCCTTTAGAATTAAACACAATGCCTGGGTGGGCAGGAAGTTCTTGGTACTTTAACCGCTATATGGACGCTTCTAATACAGAAGAATTTGCAAGCAAAGAAGCTTTAAATTACTGGAAAGAAGTAGATTTATATATTGGTGGTTCTGAGCACGCAACAGGGCATTTATTGTATGCTCGTTTTTGGCAAAAATTCTTGTTTGATAAAGGAATTGTACCTGTAGATGAGTTTGCTAAAAAGCTAATAAATCAAGGGATGATTTTAGGTACTTCTGCATTTGTTTACAAAGCGACTCCGTTTGTAAAAAATGGTTGCGCAATAGATAAATCTAATGATGATGTTATCGAGAAAATTCCAACGGTTTTTGTTTCTAAAAACTTATTTACTTCTGATGACGAATTTGAAACTGTTGTTAAAAATTATTTATTAGATAATGGTTTACTAAATCCTAATTATGCAGATTTAGTAATGATTGTTAAAACACCTTTACATGCAGATGTATCTTTGGTAAATGCTTCGGATGATTTAGATATCGAAGGATTTAAAGAACATCCTCTAAATGCAGAATATAAAAATGCGGCGTTTATTTTAGAAGAAGGGGTTTATAAAGTTGGGCGTGAAGTAGAAAAAATGTCTAAATCTAAATACAATGTTGTGAATCCTGATGATATTGTAAAAGAATATGGTGCAGATTCATTGCGTTTGTTCGAAATGTTTTTAGGACCTTTAGAGCAAGCAAAACCATGGAAAACTTCGGGTATTTCTGGTGTGTCTTCGTTTTTAAAGAAACTTTGGAAACTTTATTTTAATGGCGAAGAGTTTTCTGTTTCTGATGAAAAAGCTACAAAAGAAGAATTAAAAACATTACACAAAACAATTAAGAAAGTAGAAGAAGATATAGAGAATTTCTCTTTTAACACTTCTGTTTCTACTTTTATGATTGCTGTAAACGAGTTAACAACACTAAAGTGTAACAAGCGTGAAATCTTAGAACCTTTATTGGTTTTATTATCGCCTTATGCACCACATATTTCAGAAGAATTATGGAGCAAATTAGGTAATAAAGAATCTATATCTACAGCAGCTTTTCCTGTTTTTGATGCAAAACATTTAGTAGAAAGTGCAAAAAATTACCCTATTTCGTTTAACGGTAAAATGCGTTTTACTTTAGAGCTTCCTTTAGATTTATCTAAAGAAGAAATCGAGAAAACAGTAATGGAGCACGAAAAAACAATAGCACAGTTAGATGGTAGAACTCCTAAAAAAGTTATTATTGTACCAGGTAAAATTGTAAATATTGTAGGTTAATAAAACAATATAAAATCTTAAAAAGTAAGGAATTTAATATTTTTAAATATTGAATTCCTTACTTTTTTTTAAATCTGATGTAAGAATAATTATGAACGCTTTTTTTGAAATTATTGGTTTGTTAGCAGCGTTACTAACTACCATATCTTTTTTACCACAAGTATATAAAACATGGCAAACCAAAGATACTTCTGGTTTGTCTTTAACAATGTTTATTGTGTTTTTTTTAGGTATCATTTTATGGCTTATTTACGGTATTTATTTAAATAGTTTACCCATGATTTTAGCCAATACAATTACAGCAGTTTCTTCTATGTATTTAATAATTATGAAGTTGAAGCATAAATAGAGAATATGTTTTTGATGTGAAATTGATAAAGCCACTACAGTATTTGTAGTGGCTTTTTATTTAACTATCTTGTCCTTTCTAAAATAAACTTCAAATGAAAACAAATTATTTCTTCTGTATATTGATTTTTGGAATGCTTTTTGGTAACTGTAAACGAGAAGAATCCTTAGAAAAATACATGGCAAAAAGTTGGGAAACTACTTATTTAAAAATAGAAATGCCAACTTTTGAAAATACAGATTCTTTAAATGTTTTTGAAGATAAGTTTGATAATAACCCAATACAAGTAGCACAGTCTAAGTACAATTTAGATGGTACTTTTACAGCTTGGTTTTTAACTAATTCTAATCAGAAAATATTAGAAACCGATGGTACCTGGAATGTGGTTGGAGACTCTTTAAAAGTTTCTTTTTTTTATAATAATAAAGAGATGAAGGTAGCTTATAAAATTACAAAAACAGAAGAAGGGTTTAAAGGCGAAAGTAAATATGATTGGGATAATGATGGTATTGCAGATGATCTTTTAACAATGAAAACGAAAGAAATTAAAAACGAATAATTTGAGTTTATTTAAAAACATATCTTTAAGAATACGTATTTTTTTATCGATGATTTTGTTAGTACTGTTGGCATCAGTATTAATTCTGGTTGTTACTGTTTATCAATATGACGAGCAAACAAAAGACTATAATATACAACGGTTTGAGCGTAAAGAAGCTATTGCAAAAAAAACAATTGAATTAGAACTTACAAATAAAACTACATATGCTGTAAAAACAGAAAACCTCTCAAAAATTTTTCAGAATAGAATTTACGAAATTTCATCTATTAACAAATTAAACATTACAATTTATGATTTAGAGGGTAAGTTGTTAAAAACCTCTTTTGGTAATGCTTTCGAAAAGATAGACAATACGCCTTTAACAGATTTTATTGTTACTGAATTGGCCCAAAATTCTAATCACAGAATTTTTAAAAATAAACAAATTGACGGCACAGGGTATCAAACATCATACTCATATATTACAGATCCAAAATTTAAAAGAATTGGTATTTTAGAATTACAATTTACACAAGACAATTCAGAAATAGAACACGAGCTAAAAGAGTTTATTTACAGATTAAGTTTGGTGTACGCTCTAATGTTTTTAGTGGCAATTTCTTTAGCTTATTTTTTATCTAGTTATATAACACGTTCTATTAAAACAATTTCAGACAAAATGCAGCAAACGCGTTTGAATGAAAGAAACGAGAAAATTATATTAAACAAAGCAAGTTCAGAGATTGAAGTTTTAGTTGCTGCGTATAATAATATGATCGATCAATTAGAAGAAAGTGCAGCAAAATTAGCAAAAAGTGAAAGAGAACAAGCTTGGAGGGAAATGGCAAAACAGGTAGCGCATGAAATAAAAAACCCGTTGACACCTATGCGATTGTCTGTGCAAAGTTTCGAGAGAAAATTTAATCCGGAAGACGAAAATATAAAAGAGAAATTGGCGGAATATAGTCAGACTTTAATTCAACAAATAGATGTTATGAGTTCTATTGCATCTGCATTTTCTGACTTTGCAAAAATGCCTACTCAGAAAAAAGAAGAAATAGAAGTAATTAGTGTTGTTAAATTGGCGTTAGACATTTTTAACGAAAAATCGATAAAATATCTGCCAGAAAACAAAGAATTATATGCTTTTTTAGATAAAACTCAGTTAATTAGAATTGTAACTAATTTGGTTAAAAATGCGATTCAAGCGACAGAGAGTGAAGAAAACCCGTTAATACAAGTCGAGGTTTTAGAGCATCAGAATAAAATAAAGATTATTGTTTCTGATAACGGAAAAGGAATTTCTAATGATGTAAAAGATTTAATTTTCGAACCAAAATTTACCACAAAATCTAGCGGAATGGGATTAGGTTTGGCAATGATTAAAAACATAATAGAAGCATACGATGGTAAAATATCTTTTACCTCTAAAGAAGGAGAAGGAACCGTTTTTACCGTAACCTTACCAAAGAAATAAAGACAAATTACAATTTAATAATAAATATAATTTACATGAATTTTGATAATATATTAGTTGAAAAATCAGCAGCTTTAGCCAAAGTAATTATTAATAGGCCAAAAAAACTAAACGCATTAAACAAGGCAACTATAGAAGAGTTGCACGAGGCTTTTAAAAGTTTAGATAAAGACGAGAGTATAAAAACAATTTTAGTAACAGGTAGCGGTGATAAGGCTTTTGTAGCAGGAGCAGATATTTCTGAATTCTCTGATTTTTCTGTAGAAGAAGGCGGTGGTTTGGCAAAAGCAGGACAAGAAATGCTATTCGATTTTGTAGAAAATTTAGCTACGCCTGTAATTGCGGTAGTAAATGGTTTTGCACTTGGTGGTGGTTTAGAATTGGCAATGGCGTGTCATTTTAGAATTGCTTCTGATAATGCTAAAATGGGATTGCCAGAAGTTTCTTTAGGTGTAATACCGGGTTATGGTGGTACACAACGTTTACCGCAATTGATTGGTAAAGGTAAAGCTATGGAAATGATTATGACTGCCGGTATGATATCTGCAGAAGAAGCAAAGCAAAATGGTTTGGTTAATTATGTCACTACACAAGAAGAATTAATGCCTTTAGCAGAAAAATTGGCATCTAAAATTTTAAGAAATTCATCTGTTGCAATAAGTGCAGCAATAAGTGCTGTAAATGCTAATTATAAAGATGGTGTAAATGGTTTTAATACAGAAATAGAAGCTTTTGGTAACTGTTTTGGTACAGAAGATTTTAAAGAAGGTACTACTGCTTTTTTAGAAAAAAGAAAAGCGAATTTTCCGGGAAAATAATTTTAAAAAAATAGCATAAAAAAAGCGAACCAATCAAGGTTCGCTTTTTGCATCAAATTATAGCAGTAATCTGATGAAACAATTAACTAAATTTTTATAGATTAAAATCTTGTTCGTAAGATCTATTATCACTTTTTATAACCACTTTGTAGTCTCCTTTTATTTCTTTTGATACTTTATAAACTCTACTTAATACATCTTCTGTATTTGTAACAGTTTCAGAAAAAATAATTTCGTTTTCGTAGTATAATTCTACTTTAACTGGCTCTTTGTCGAATGTAATTTTAGATACATAAACTGTGTCGTCTTCTGCTCTAATTACTGGTTTAAAGATTGTTTTTTCGTCGTTAAAAGAAATTTCACCTTCGTTTACAGTAAAGTATTTTACTATTATTTCGAAATCTTTTTCTAATTCTGTAGTGTAATTTCCTTTTTCTAATTTAGATAAATCAAATATCTGAGAAAATGAACCTGTATTTTTAATTACCTGAGTATAAATTACTGTTCCGTTTTCGTTCTTTATAGATAAAGTATGTCCCTTTTTTACAGTTCTATACTCTAATCTTACTCTCTTTCCTTTTACAACGTCTATAGAGTTACTATTTACGTTTGCGTAGTTCATTAATGTTCCTAACATCATAACTACTACTACTAAGTACTTTTTAATTGTTGTTTTCATTGTTTTTCATTTAATGATTATTAACACTACAAATGTATGGCGGTTTTACAACCCCAAAAACATCAAAATTGATTAATATATATGCTAAATTATCATCACAAATACCGACTATTTCGTTGTAGGTTAATTTAGTATACAATAAAGTTAATTTTATATATTTTATTACATTTAAGTGTTGTAATTTTGTAGCTTAAATTATTTAAATGAAAACAAAACCTACTTTAGAAAAAATTACGCCAAGTTTTGGTAGTTCTTTGTTGGTTAAAAAACACGTACAGTTTTTAAAGGAGAATAAAGCATTTTGGCATTTTCATCCAGAAATAGAAATTGTATACGTTAATAAAGGAAAAGGTAAAAGACATATTGGTAACCATATAAGTTATTTTAATAATAGTCAATTAGTACTTATAGGTTCTAATTTGCCACATTTAGGTTTTACAGATCGATTAACTACAAATGGTTCTGAAACCTTAATACAGTTTAAGCCAGATTTTTTAGGAGCAGAATTTTTTAAGAGAAATGATTGCCATTGATCAATTATTTGAGCGTGCAAAAAAAGGAATACGTTTTAATATT